>CAVHNT010000064.1:0-31191 GCA_963637565.1 bacterium | reverse complement strand
GATATTGGTAGGTGAGTTTGATATAAAAATGAATCAGATAATAAGTGATTAATTTGGAAGTATAAAATAAGCAGAAAAATTGAAGAAAATTTATTGTATATAGATTCAAGTTTTTCTGCTTTTTGTTTATACCAAGTTATCATTTATAAATGAAAGTAAAAAACTTATAAGTAAAAGCATGTTATAATAATTTCAAATCAGAAAGTACTTTTCTTAAAAGTTCTTTGGTATTTTCAAAGCTAATTGTTTCAATAGCTTCTTTAAAATTAAACCATTTAATTTCTGTTATTTCACTCACTTGAAGAGTTATATTATCAGAAGTCTTTTTGGCTAGAAAATATACAGCTTCTTTATGCGTGCCTTTATTTGTGTCATATTCGATAGAATATCGTTTATTCTTATCTAGAATAATAACATCTAAGTTAGTTTCTTCTTTTGTTTCTCTTATTGCTGCTTCGGTTTCGCTTTCTCCTTCTTCAAGATGACCTTTGGGAAATCCCCAATTTCCAGATGTTTGCTTTACAAGGAGAATCTTTTCGTTCTCTATAATAATGCAACCAGCAGATTTTTCATTTATCATAATAAATCACTCCTTGAATGAAAGTATATCATATATTTTTAAATACAAAAATATAAATTTTGATAAAGTTATAGTTGACATAAAACATGATAAATGCTAAAATAGTAATTGTTCCTAGTTCTTTTTAATCTACTTAATTTTTTTTAAGGAGGACAATATGGGCAAGCGGTTGAAGACTGAGTATGCAAGTTCTTTGGGGTGGAACAAGGATCTGGTCTCTGTTGATGAGTTCATTTTGTTTTATCATGGGGTGTATTCGCTCCCTGTGAATAAGACAATGCAGAAGATGCGGGTTCGTTCTGATAAGCGGAGTTTTGGTGATGAAGATGTGAATGATTTTTTGCATTTGCAGAACGTAATCATGGACCCTGAGATTACGAACAGGGTTGTTGTGATTGAGCGTGGTGCTCGTGCTAAGCGTCGTAAGGTAAACATTCGCATGAAGCGTCGTAAGTTTGAACATCCGGCTGTTGTTTGGCGTCAGGTTCTTCAGAAGAGGGGGAATCGTGCAATTCGCCACGACAATCGCAAGGTTGAACACGAGGCGTTGCACACTCTCGAAAGTGAGTATGATGTACTTGATTCGTGGAAGGCCAAGGATATTTCCAGAAATGAGCTTGCCACTGTGGAGTTTTGGTGGTGGTAAGTAACAAAAATAAGCTGTTCTTTTAGAACAGCTTATTTTTGTGTGTTAATCAATCAAATTTTGGTTGAATACAATAATTACGATTTTTCTCTGCATCTGGTTCAGTATTCAAAATGATTTCTTTAATTTCTTCACCCATGAGTACTTCCTTTTCCAAGAGTGCTTTTGCAAGTGCATTAAGTACTTGCAAATGTTCAGAAAGAATTTTTTGAGCAAGGGTATAAAGTTCATTGATAGTTTTTTGAATTTCTTTATCAAATTCGGCAATGAAATATTCAGAAGATACACCACATTCAGAATCAAAGATGACAGGGCCAATGTGTTCGTTCATGCCTAGGTCACAAACCATGGCAAGAGCCAATGCATTAGCAGATTCGAGGTCACTAGACACTCCACTAGAAGTTTCGTTAAAAATGATTTTTTCAGCAGCCATTCCACCAAGGGAATATATGATTCTACTTTTAAGTTCACTGCAGAACATACAAAACTTTTCTTCACCTTGTTCTTCTTGTGTTAATCCAAGCGACATTGCACGCGGAGTGATTTCAACTCTACCTAGGATATAGTTTGGATCAGAGTAATAACCCGCAAGAACATGACCAGCTTCATGAAATGCCGTGGAATTACGCTCCTTTTCAGTCATTTTATTATATTCTGCACCAGACTCAATCAAAAGCAAAGTTTCGTTAAAATCACGATATGTGAGTTTAGCGTGACCTTGTCTGCGAGCATACAAGATTGTTTCACGCACAAGATATTCCAAATCTTTTGGGTACATACCATATGTCTGTTTTGCCAGACGTTCAGCCGATACGTTCTCATCAATTTCTGCTTCAAATTGTTTAAAGTATTTTTTTATCAAGGCCTCGCGAGTTTCAAGGGTTGGAGGCATGATAACAATTTTTTTATTTACATTGAAAAGATTGTCGCCAAAGAGTACCTTAGAATACATTGCGGTGCCAGATGAAGAAGAAAGGAAAGCAATAATATTTTGGCATCGTCTGAGTCTAGTTGCCATATGAATAGCAACTTGTTCAGAATTTTCATTCTCACTTACAAGACTGAATTCATCAAAATTAAGTACGATACCACTTCCAAAAGATTCAGCAATATCAAAAATAGTATCAAGAACTTTTTCAAGAGTTTCTTGTTTCTTCAATCGTTCGAACAATTGACCAGGAACTGTGAAAATAGGAACACCAGCACTTTTTGCGAGTGCAGCCACCAATTCAGATTTTCCAGATCCGGGAGCACCGAAGAGCAAAAATCTAGAATTGGGATGGATGTTGAAAGATGACTCACAGTCTGTCAGTTCTTTAAAGAAAAGAAGAGCATCCTGAAGAACGTCCTTCTCATTGTTCATGCCAATGATGTCGTCCAAGCTATTGGAAATTTGAATAGGAAAGTAAAAATTACAATGATACTTTGAACACATCTTTTCAATCTTTTTTTTCAGGTTTGATACGTAGTAAGCATTCGAGAGCCGAGAAAAGACATTTTTCATAATGGAATACCCCCCTTATGACACGTAGTAGTAATTTACGACAAAAGAATTATATATTGGTATTCACAATATGTCAACTAATTTGTATAATGCATATAAAATTTTTGTCTATTGTTGTAAAATTCGCAGGACATTGTATATATGAATTTGGAAAGATTTTAAACATTTAATGTCATAAGTGATTAAATTGTTCTTGACAAAATTAAACAATTGCAATACTATTGTACTAGTACAAATGACACAATATGTATTGAGGGGGTTAACTATGATAAAGATTACTGGGCTAACCAAAAGTTTTGGCGATAAAAAAGTCCTAGATGGACTAAATTGTACCATAAAAACAGGAACTATATATGGTTTAATTGGTGCAAATGGTGCTGGAAAGTCAACTCTTATGAGAATAATCACGGGTGTATACACAAAAGATACTGGAAAAATTGAGGTTGATGGAAAAGAATTAAAAGATGAAGAGGAAATTAAGCAAAAGTTTGTATATGTTTCTGATGATTTATTTTTCTTTAAAAACTATACAATAAGAGATACTTTAAAATTCTATACAAAGTTGTACAAAAAATTTGATGTGGATTATGCTATGAAATTAGTAAAAATACTCAACTTAAATGAATTGCAGAGAATAGAAACTTTTTCAAAAGGTATGAAAAGACAAACTGCTATAATTTGTGCTTTAGCAACAAATGCGGAGTATATGTTTTTTGATGAAACTTTTGATGGGATTGATCCCGTTGTGAGAAGTTTTATTAAGAAAGCTATTTCTGAAAAGATGGAAGAAAGAGGTTGTACGATTATTGTGTCTAGCCATAATTTAAGAGAGCTTGAGGATATATGTGATAATTTAGGGCTTTTATATAAGGGTGGAATTCTATTTGAGAGTGAGATTGATACGTTAAAGACTAATATGTTTAAAATTCAAATTTCTTTAAAAAATGATTTTGATGAGAATACTTTTAAAGATTTCAAAGTATTAAGTTTTAAAAAGAGTGGAAGTGTTGCAACTATAATATTAGAGGGTGACAAAGAAAACTATGAAGAAAAATTGTCTGAAATGGACCCAATAATTTTAGATTTCTTACCATTAACTCTAGAAGAAATATTTATATATCAAATGGAGGTACTAGGTTATGAATTTAACAAAGTTGTTTAATTTTAATTTTCTATTGCAGAACTTGAAGAAGTCTAGAATGATTTTGACGATTTTTTTGTTTGTAGTTCCATTGTTTACGACTATAATATTAACAACTTCGTCATCTCGAGTTTATATTTTTTTTGAACTTTCTGGTATTAATGCTGTTGGAATGTATATTGTGCCTTTTATTTTTTCGTTATGCTTGTTTGGATATGTGTACAAGAAAAATAGTGTAGATTTTATGTGTTCTATGCCAATTAGTAGAAAATCAATGTTTGCAACTAATACTCTCGGCGGAATGTTGCTTATATTAGCTACGCAACTTATAACATTGATTTGTACTTTTATTGTTGCTAGTTTTTCGGAATCAATCATATTTCCTGCTTTAATATGGGATGTATTTTTATATCAGTTTATAGCATATATCTTTGTTTTTACAGTTTCAAATCTTGCAATGAGTTTATCAGGAAATACAATGACACAAATAGTTGTGACTATGTTAATTTTGTTTGTTGTGCCAGTTGTTGCTTTGTATTTATCACAAGTCGTTGATACCAGTGCTAATATTGGTGAACACTTAGATATAATACAAGAGTTAAGACCAACATACACGGCACCAGCTAATATCTTTGGGTTGGATTATTCTTATAATTCAAAATCAATAGCTAAAATGTTGTTTTTGACGGTAATATATACTGCTGCTGGTTTTATATTATTTAAGAAAAGAAAAATGGAAATGGCAACAGAATCTTTTATTAGTCAAAAAATGCACTTATTAATAAAAGCGTTTACTTTATTACCTTTTGTTGTAATACTACTTTTAATAGCAGAGTATTCTAGCGGAAGTGAATGGATAACTTTCTGGGGTGCTGTGATTTTGATATATTGGTTCTTATATGATTTGGTAACAAATAAAAAAGTTAAATTAATGAAAAATTTACTTGTATTAATAATAGGTTTTGTAGTTATTGCAGGGATTTTAAAATCTGCTGAAATCGTAATAAATAAAAGGTTTGATGCTTACAAAAAGTCAGATGTTACAAGATTGGAAATAGAATCAATAAAAGGTGATTACATATATAAGATAGAAGACAAGGAACTTATTAATAGAATATTAGATGCTAGTTACAAAATTGATGCAAAAGATTCTGATGCTGCTGATGATATAAAGGATAATAATGAATATAATCTAAAATTCTATACGCTTGATTGTATTGCTGTTTTTAACAACCTAGAAAAGTTTAATGCAGAAGTAACTGTTGAAAGTAGTTTTATTACAGAATTTGAAAATTATAAGGTTGAAAAAAATGTAAAAAAAGTAAATAACGATATTAGAATTTTAATCGATTCTAGAATTGCTAATAAAGATCAAAAAAGAAAAATTGAGAAGATGTTAAAAGAAGTTGAATCGGCAGAAAGAGAATATGATTATGATACAGAGCCTTCTTATTATAGATACAATAAAAATGTTAAAGGTAGTATATTTACAGCTTATGCATATAAAGAACACAAATTATATGTATATGATTACTCTTTAGAAGATATGCCTGAGTTAGTAAGTTATTTAAACCAATTGAGCAATGAAGCTACTTATAAATATTTGAATACTTTAAATAACACAGTTAGTTATAGAGTGAACTATGATGTTTGCAACAAAGATGGAAATGTTTTATGTGATTACGTTGAGTTATCTAGAGAACAGCTTAAGAAATTTATTTTGTCAAATAAAGACGAAAATGTTGATATAAATAAACAATATGTTAAAATAATTGTTAGGGATTATAATACTCAATTCTTTGCATATTTCATAACAAATAAAGTTGATGAGATTGTTGGTATCTTAAAGGAAAATGATGAATATAATCCAAATAGTTACACACTAGATGATATGGAAATTGATGAGGATTTTAATGCTTTTTTAGGTTCATTTGAAGTTATTGATTTAGAAAATGAGAACAACTTGAATCTTGAAGCAGTGTCTGGTGAATAGGAGGGATGGATATGATAAATTTAGATTATCAAAGTAGAACTCCTATCTATGAGCAAATTGTAAAAGAAATTGAAAGATACATTGTTTTGGGAATACTGAAACCCAATGAACAAATATCATCAATTCGTGAACTGGCGACGAATCTTGGAATTAATCCAAATACAGTGAAGAAAGCATATGAGGAACTTGAAAGAAGAGGAACGATAATTACCATTTCTACAAAGGGTACATTTGTTGCGGAAAAAACAGAAGCTGTATTTGAAAGGAAAATTACAGAAAAATTAGATCTTATAAAGCAAGAGATAAACGAGCTAGAAAAGATGGGAGTAAAAAAAGAAGAAATATTAAAAAAAATATGAAAAAGTGAAACTTTCTTTCGACACAATGTGTCAAAAGGTTTGGAATGTGAATTTACCTGCCTAGTTTTTAGGTAGGTAAAACTGGCGTAAAGAGGTGAAAAAATGGAACCAATAATAGAGGTAAAAAATGCAACTAAAATATATAAGGTTGGCAGTGAAAAGATATTAGCTTTAGATAATGTTAGCTTTACTATAAACAAAGGAGATTTTTGTTGTTTATTAGGATCGTCTGGTTCGGGTAAATCTACTCTACTAAATATAATGGCAGGAATTGAGAAGATTACTTCTGGAGAGATTTTAATAAAGGGAAAGAATATAACAAAGATGGGAGAACATCAACTTGCAAAGTTTAGACAAAAATATTTAGGATTTGTTTTTCAATCTTATAATTTAATTAATTCGCTAAATGCTATTGAAAATGTAGAGTTGCCACTTATATTTAAAGAAGAGCCTCATAAAATAAGGATTAAAAAGGCAAAAATTATGCTAGAAAAAGTTGGACTTAAAGAAAGAATGAAGCATAAACCAACACAAATGAGTGGTGGACAACAACAAAGAGTTGGTATTGCAAGAGCCTTTGTTGCAAAACCTGAAGTAGTGTTTGCTGATGAACCAACGGGAAACCTAGACAGTAAAACTTCGAATGAAATAATGCAGATTATTAAGCAGATGGCTAAAGATTATAATCAAACAATTGTTATGGTTACGCATGATGTAACTATGGCAAAATATGCAAACAAAATAATACACATACATGATGGACACATTGAAAAAATCGAGGGGGAAATAAAAAATGAAGAAAATTAATTTTATTATTATGCTAGCACTTGTTTTATCTTTTGCTTTTGGAATGTCTGTACAAGCATCTGATATAGAAAGAAATGTTCCAAAAGTTAGAATTGAACAACCAGAAGTATTACCTGAGGCACAAGCAGGTAAAACTTTTAATCTAAGCATTACATATACAAACGAGAGTGATAGTAATGCATATGACTTGACAATAACACCAGTTTTTGATGATATGCCATTGGTTTATGAAAAGCCAGTTGAATTCAAAAGAAGTTCAATTTTGAGATCAAGAAAAAGTGATGTATATTCTTTTTCACTTAAAATAGCAGATAATGCAAAATTAGGTACATATGCTTTAAAATTTAAATTAGAGTATACAAATGTTCATGATGAATCATTCACATCAGAACAACAAGTATATTTTAAAATAACAAAAGAAATGGTAAAACCAATACTTAATATAACAAATATTTCAACAGGAGATAGTGTAATAGCTGCTGGTAAAGGATTTCCACTTAACTTCACAATTACTAATAGAGGTGAAGTTGATGCTAATAATGTGGAAGTAACATTAAAAAACATGAGTATGGATGGTTTCATGGCTGTGGATTCAAATGATTATAAGTTCGTTGGCGAGTTAAAGAGCGGGGCAAGCGTTCAAGTTAAATTTGATATGTTTGCATCAACAAAAATAGCAAAAGGACCAAGCTCAATATCAGTAGAAATAAAGTGTAAAGATACAAGTAATACAGAAATAACTACAGAAAAAACTGTATATATATCAAATGTATTAAGTGAAAATGAAGCACAAGAAGAAGATACTTCAAGTGGAAAGCCAAAAATAATTATTGCTTCATATTCTACTAATCCTGCATCAATTGTAGCAGGAGACAAATTTAAGTTTAATTTTACTTTTAAGAATACAAACAAAGATAAAAGACTTAGAAACATGAAAATAACATTAAGCTCAACAGAAGGTGCTTTTATAATAACAGAAGGAAGTAATACATTCTATGTTGAGGAGGTTGGAGCTTTAGCATCAGTTAGTAAGAGTATAGAGTTAAGAGCAAAACAAGATTTAGCATCAAATTCATATCCATTAATAATTAACTTTGATTATGAGGATTATAATGGAAATGAATATACTGCAAGTGAAACAATAAATGTACCAGTAACAGAATATTCAAAGCTTGAAATAAATTCAGTTTACGCAAATGAAGCAATGCTAGGTTCAAATACAAGTTTATCTTTCTCATATATCAATATGGGTAAAGCAACTGTATCTAATTTAACAGCAAGTGTAGAAGGTGATTATACATCTGTTCAACCAATAAATTATATTGGTAACTGTACTGCGGGTGCATCTGACTATTATGATATAGAAGTAACACCAACAAAATCAGGAACAAATTATGGAACATTGATTCTATCATTTGAGGATTCATCTGGTGCTATTATAGAGGTAAAGAAAGATTTTGAAGGCTTTGCTATGGAAATACCTAGTGTAGATCCTTCAGTAGACCCTAGCAATCCAGGTGGAATTGATAATCCATATGTGCCAACTGAAACAGAAGAAAAGATACCAACTTGGATAATTATTGTTTCAGGAATTGGTACTTTAATAGTAACTTATTTTATTACAAGAATTATTACAACAAAGATTGTTAGAAAAAAATTAGAGGATGAAATATAATTTGAAATAGGAGGTAACTATCATGGAGACTAGTGATAAAATGATTGTAACAGATAGTAATGTATCAACTGCGGATGTTGCGACAGATATGTTTGTAAGTGATGATATGATGATTGATAATGAAAGTATGGATGGTATTTCTACTGAAGTTATTGATACGGGAAATATGGAAGATTATACTGGTGAAATAGATACTCCAAAAGCTGGTATAAGCACACAAATTATTTTATATATTGTAATTGGTGTGTGTGCAGCTGCAGGAATCGCATTGGGAATAATTAGAGGAATAAAAGTAGCTAAAAAATAAGAAAGGTAAATACTAGTATGAAAATTGTTGATTTTACAAGTATGGGTTTTAAAAACCTATGGAGAAGAAAACTTCGTACTATACTTACAGCAATTGGTGTTGCTATAGGAACTTTTTCAATTGTTATAATGCTATCTTTAGGTATTGCAATGTCTGAAAGTTATAAGAAACAACTTTCGGAATGGGGAAATTTGACAAAGATTGAAATAAATAGCTGGAATTATACTTATGATGAGGAAACTGGAATGGGTGCATCTCAAGAACAAAAGCTTGATGATAAGTTAGTTGCTAATGTTAAAGCAATAGAGCATGTAAGAGCTGTAACGCCAATTATAAGAGTATCAGCCAATATGAAGTATGGAAAATATCAAAGTTGGCTTCAGGTTACAGGTATAGATCCTGAAGCTGTTCAATATTTTGATTTTCCTGAAGTTGCATCTGGAGAAATGATTTCAAATGATAATCCAACAGGAATATTATTTGGAAAGGATTCATATCACTTCTATAATCCAAGAGGCGGTGGGATGTACTTTGGCGGAAATAATGATAGTCCTGTAGACTTGATGGAAGATAATGTTAAAATTACATTTGATTCAACTTATGGGGACAAAACTCCAAAGTATTTAAAATTGAATGTAGCAGGTATACTTGAAGAGTGTACAAATGAAATTGGTTATAATGCGTATGCTCCATTAACACAAGTTGTAGAATGGTATAAAAAGTATAGCGAAGAATACAAGAAGAAAAAAGAGTTGAAATACGAAAGTGTATGGGTTAGTGTTGATGACACTAAATATGTAAAACAAGTTCAAGATCAGATAAAAGCTATGGGATATGGCACATATAGTATGGCTGATGACTTAAATAATGTTCAAAAAACATCTAATACAATACAATTAGTATTAGGAGGAATTGGTGCGGTATCACTTTTAGTTTCTGCTATTGGTATTGCTAATACTATGATAATGTCAATATATGAAAGAACAAAAGAAATTGGCGTTATGAAAGTATTAGGATGTGTTGTAACAGACATTAGAAAGCTATTCTTATTCGAGGCAAGTATAATAGGATTCTTAGGTGGTGGATTTGGACTTGCGTTTAGTTATGGAATTTCATATATACTAAATAAATACGCTCCACAAATAGGAGAGTCGTTGGGTATTTATTCGGGATATGATATATCGGTTATACCGGTGTGGCTTGCTGTTGCGGCACTGATTTTCTCTGTTGTAATAGGTGTAATATCAGGTTTATATCCTGCAATTAAAGCAACAAGGATTAAAGCAATTGAAGCAATGAGAACAGAAGGCTAAAAACCTAGGGAAATAATAAAAAGAGTTGAAAATGTGTGACAAAATAAGTTGTCATAACATTGCAACTCTTTTTTTATTTGAAAATTTTCTTTTCTACGGAAGCGTTGAGGTGCAAGCTTTTTGAGGCTTTTGCGTTGAATACACTTGCTAAATATGGTAAAATAGTTATGTAACAACAAATTTGAATAATAATGTATAAAAGTAATTTAGTATAAAATATGTACGAAAAAAATTAGAAAAGAGGTGATTTCTATGAAAAGATTTGTAGTAACAACTGTAATAACAGCGACTTTATTATCTTCAACCGTATTGGCTGGTGAACGTTTAAGTTTGGGATATATTTATAATGCTTCAAAATCTCACATAGAAATCGTAGAAGCTACAAAAGGAAGTGTTAATGTTGTTTCGCCAACTTGTTTTGATTTGACAACAAATGGAAGATTAGAGATAAATAGTATTTTAGACGAAGAATTTATTCAAAATATGCATGATAAGGGGATTAAAGTAACACCTTTTTTGAGTAACCATTGGGGGCAAAAGAGGGCACAGGCAGCATTAGCAAAACCAGAAATATTGGTAGATGAGTTAGTTAATGCCATTTATTTATATAATTTTGATGGTGTAAATGTTGATCTGGAGAATTTAAGTTCAAAAGACAAAGAAAAACTAACAAATTTTATGAAATTATTACGCGAAGCTCTTCCAAAAGATAAAACTGTTTCGATAGCGGTTGCACCAAATCCAAAAAGATTAACTACAACTTGGGTTGCTGCCTATGATTATGAAGCACTCGCTCAATATGTAGATTACTTTTTAGTTATGACGTATGATGAACATTGCTATGGGGGGGCAGAAGGACCAGTAGCAAGTATAGGGTTTGTTGAAGAGTCTATCAAAGTGATTCTTGAAAGCGTATCGAAGGACAAGACATTGTTAGGTATTCCAATGTATGGTAGATATTGGAAAAATGGAGAAGACGTTGGTGGGGAAGCAATAATATTAGGACAGATAGAAAGAATATTGAAAAAATATAAGAAAGTGCCACAATATGATAGTGTTACTCAAACACCAAAGCTTACTATTGAAGTTAAAGAAGGAGAAAAAGGACCATATGTAAATGGCAAGTATTTAACAGAAGGAATATACAATATATACTATGATAATGAAAGCAGTATTAGGGCTAAACTAGCATTAGTAAACAAATATGATTTACTTGGTGCTGGTGTCTGGGCTTTGGATAATGAGAGTTATAATATGTGGGAATACTACAAAGACGCATTAAATGAAACACCTTATGAAAGTACAGAAGAACTTGAAATAAGAAAAGAGTTGGAATTAAGGGCCGTGATGCTTGCCGATATGCCTTTTGTATGTCCAGAAATTTTATCTTATGAAGTAAAAAACAAATATTCAATTGAACTTCAAAAAGTTATTGAAGATAAAAGCCAAATTAAGCCGGAAGGAATTAAAATTAAAGAAGCAGAACATATTTTACAGGAAGATTTAAAAAAGAGATTGTTAAAAATGAAAGAA
This sequence comes from bacterium, assembly GCA_963637565.1. Classification (GTDB taxonomy): domain Bacteria; phylum Bacillota; class Clostridia; order TANB77; family UBA1234; genus UBA1234. Next base: position 19,333 of record CAVHNT010000064.1, on the reverse strand, counting down.
AAAGTGGTCTGGTTAGGAAAAGAAGAAGAATATGAAAAGGTATCTAACAAGCAGAGTGATAATCTAATAAATTTGATTGCGATAATTAAAGCAAGAACAATGGTTGCGGCTTAAAGTTTTGATACATATCACAAATATTGAAGTAGGATTTCTATAAAATGAAATTCTACTTTTTTGTGTAACAAAATGTCGAAATAAATATTGTAAAATCTCTTGGAAAAAGTAAAGACTTATGATATAATCTCTGTTGCGGTATTAGGATACTTGCATAGTTAAGTCAAAAAATGCGATAGATAGGCGTGTTGAAGAACTAAAAAACAAAAGGAAGGAACAATAAAAATGAGTGTAAAAGTAGAAAAATTAGAAAACAGTTTAGTTAAACTAGAGATAACAATAGAGGCAGAGAAATTTGAGGAAGCTCTTCAAAAGGCATTTTTTAGAAATGCTAAATATTTTTCAGTACCAGGATTTAGAAAAGGTAAGGCTCCAAGAAATATAGTCGAAAGATATTATGGAGAAAATATTCTTTTTGAAGATGCTTTCAATATTGTAGCACCAGAGTATTATGATGATGCTATAAAAGTAAATAATGTAGAAGTTGTAGCAACACCTGAAATTGATATAACACAAATGGAAAAAGGCAAAGACCTTATTTTTACAGCTACAGTTGCTGTTAAACCTGAGGTTAAATTAGGTGAGTACAAAGGTGTTAAAATCGAAAAGAAGGAATACAAAGTAACAGCTAAAGATGTAGATAAAGCAATTAAAGATATGGCAGAAAAAAACGCTAGAATAGTTGCTGGTGATGAAAATTCAGTTCTAGAGAATGGTTACACTGCAGTTATAGATTTTGAAGGATTTATTGATGGTAAAGCTTTTGAAGGTGGAAAAGGCGAAAATTATTCATTAGAGTTAGGAAGCAATACTTTTATTCCTGGATTTGAAGAACAATTGATAGGATTAAAGAAAGGCGAAGAGACAGATGTTAATGTATCTTTCCCTGAAAATTATTTTTCAAAGGAATTAGCAGGAAAGCCAGCTGTATTTAAAGTAAAAGTAAATGATATTAAAGTAAAAGAATTACCAGCTATTGATGATGAGTTTGCAAAAGATGTTAGTGAATTTGATACTTTGAAAGAATTAAAAGCTGATACAAAGAAAAAGTTGGAAGAAGAAAATGCTCAAAGAGCTAAATTTGAAATGGAAGAAGAAGCTATAAAAGCTGTTGTAGATGCTACAGAAGTTAATATACCAGCTGTAATGATTGAAAATGAAATCAACGATTACACAAAAGAAATGGAATCAAGACTTAGATATCAAGGTATGAATCTTGAAACATATTTACAACTTATGGGACAAAGTATTTCAGATTTCAAAGAGCAATATAAAGAAAGAGCAGAACAAAACGTTAAAACAAAATTAACTCTAGAGGCTGTTTTTAAAGCTGAAAACATAGAAATTACAGATAAAGAAATCGAAGAAAAATTAAAAGGTATTGCTGAAAGATATGGCAGCACAGGTGCTAATGTTGAAGAGTTAATCAAAAATCCAACTGATGATTTAAAAGAATATGTTAAAGAAGAGTTAAAATATGACTTAGCTGTTAAATTCATTATGGATAATATAGCAAAATAATAAATTTTACCAAAGAAAGGGTGTTTGATAATGGTAACTAATGATTTAGTTCCTTATGTTGTTGAACAAACTAGTAAGGGAGAAAGATCTTATGATATATTTTCTAGACTTCTAAAGGATAGAATTATATTTATTGGTGATGAAATAACAGATGCAACAGCAAGTTTGGTTGTAGCACAATTGTTGTTTTTGGAATCAGAAGATCCAGACAAAGATATTCATATATATATAAATAGTCCAGGAGGTTCTGTTACAGCAGGAATGGCAATTTATGATACAATGCAATATATTAAACCAGATGTTTCAACTATTTGCGTTGGATTGGCAGCAAGTATGGGAGCATTCCTACTTGCAGCAGGTGCAAAAGGAAAGAGATATGCATTACCAAATGCTGAAATAATGATTCATCAACCTTTGGGTGGTGCAAAAGGTCAAGCATCAGATGTTAAGATACATGCTGAATTTTTACTTAAAACTAGAGACAAGTTGAACAAGATTTTAAGTGAAAACACAGGTAAGCCTTTGGATATCATTGAGAAAGATACTGATAGAGATAATTTCATGATTGCTGAAGAAGCTAAAGCATATGGTCTTATTGATGAAATAATGACAAGAAAATCTTAAATATAATTATAAATGGGGCGTAAACTTTTATTCATTGAAGGATATATAGTGTACGCCTCTTATACAAAAGATAAAAGATTAGGAGGTAAAGATGGCGAAATACGAAGATAATAAAAATGTAAGATGTTCATTTTGCGGTAAAACACAAGAGAATGTTAAAAGAATAATTGCAGGTCCTGGTGTTTATATTTGCAATGAATGTGTTGGTTTATGTTCAAATATAATTGAGGATGAACTTGAAAATTATGATGAAGAATTTGTTGACAATGATTTTGTAATGCTTACGCCAAAAGAAATTAAGGAAAAATTGGATGAGTATGTTATTGGTCAAGAGTCCGCAAAAAAATCTCTTTCAGTAGCTGTTTATAATCATTATAAGAGAATTAATCATAAAGAAAGTGGAAAAGAATCAGAGGATGGCGTTGAGATACAAAAAAGTAATATTTTGATGTTAGGACCAACTGGCTGTGGAAAGACCTACCTTGCACAGACTTTAGCAAAGATACTAAACGTCCCTTTTGCTATATCTGATGCGACAGCACTTACAGAGGCAGGCTATGTTGGTGAGGATGTTGAAAACATACTTTTAAAACTTATACAAGCTGCTGATTATGATATTGAAAGAGCTCAAAAGGGAATAATATATATAGATGAAATCGATAAGATAGCTAGAAAGTCAGAAAATGTGTCTATTACTAGAGATGTTAGTGGTGAAGGCGTACAACAAGCTTTACTTAAAATAATTGAAGGAACTGTTGCATCTGTTCCACCTCAAGGAGGAAGAAAACATCCACATCAAGATTTTATACAAATAGATACAACGGATATATTGTTTATATGTGCCGGTGCCTTTGAAGGATTGGAGAAGACTATTAATGCCAGAATTGGTAAGAAGAATATAGGTTTTGGTGCTGAAATTGAAAAAACAGAAGAACAACAAGAGAAAGATTTGCTTGAAAAATTGCTTCCTCAAGATTTAGTTAAGTTTGGACTTATACCTGAATTCATTGGTAGGCTTCCTGTTATAACAACGGTTCAGCCTTTATCAAAAAATGCATATATAGACATATTAACAAAACCTAAGAATGCACTTATAAAGCAATATAATAAATTATTTGAATTAGATGGAGTTGAACTTGAATTTGATAGTGATGCACTAGATGCTATTGTTGATAAAGCGATTGAGAGAAAAACAGGTGCTAGAGGTTTGAGAGCAATCTTAGAAGAAACAATGAGAGACATTATGTTTGAAATTCCTACTAATAAGCAGATTTCTAAATGCATAATAACAAAGGATACTGTTGATGGCAAAGAACCAAAAATCGAGTATGATGAAAATAAAATTAGTGGTGTAGTTATGAAAACAGCCACCAAAAAAACTAAAAAGTCTGCAAAACTCAATATAAATAATGCATCTTAGTCTGTAAAATGAGGTGGAAAAATGGATTACTCTGTTGGAGATATTGTTGAAACTAAAAAACAACACCCTTGTGGAAGTAAAAACTGGGAAATAACACGCGTTGGTGTTGATTTTAAACTGAAATGCCTAGGATGTGGTCATGTTGTTATGTTGGATAGGGAGAAGGCAATAAAATCAATAAAGAAAAAGATTTCTTAAAAGTAAAGCCAAAGTATACTTATAGTAGTATCTTTGGCTTATTTTTGTATTCCCTTTCATCTTCGCAATTACATTGACAATATTGCCCAAAAAGTATAAAATAAGTGCATGAATAAAGGGAGGAAAATATATGAAAAAAGTAAACTTTAAGGATGTTTTTGTACCTAAATATAGAACTTATCTTATAATTATTTTTCTTATTTTAACTTTTATGTGTGTTATGGATATGAAGTGTATCCCACTTGCAGTGTTTATATATATTTGTGTGTTATTTTTAACATATAGAAAGAACTATTCTATGCGTGAAAGAGTAGTTAAAAATTTAGATAGTTTCATTTTCAAGTTAAGAACTGATGAAACAGTACTTAATTTTCCTATTCCTGCAATGATTATAACAAATCAAGGAGATATACTTTGGAATAACAATGAGCTTGAAATGCTATTTAAAGGCATAAATAAGCAAAAATATATGGAAACAATTATTAAAGAATTGGATCAAGAATATGATGATAGATTTATAGGAATCGATAAGGAAATAAATATACATGATAAACATTATCGTCTTCTTGGAAATCTCTTAAATTTAAAGAAAAGTGGAAAAGAAAAAGAATCTGTTATAATGTTTTATTTTATCGATAGAACAGAATATTATAAGCTTTATAGAATGTATGATGATTCAAAAGATTGCGTAGGTGTTATAATGATAGACAACTACGAGGAATTAGTTCAAGGAATGATTGATACAGATAGACCACAACTAACTGCTACTGTTGAAAGAAGATTAAGAGAATGGTTTGCCTTTACTGGTGGAATTATGACTAGCTTGGACAGAAACAAGTATTTGATCGTATTCGAGAAGAAATTTATGAAAGCTTTTACTGATTTTAAGTTTGAGATTCTGGATGAAATAAAAGAGATTACTTTAAGTAACAAGATTCCAGTAACTTTGAGTATAGGAATAGTTGTAGAAGAAGAAAGCAAAAATGAAAAATTTCAAAATGCTTTGGCAACTATTGATATTGCTCTTGGCAGAGGCGGAGATCAAGCTGTTATAAGAAAAAATGGTAAATATGAATTCTTTGGTGGAAATACAAAAGAAGTTGAAAAGATGACTAAGGTTAAGCCAAGAGTTATTTCGCAAGCTTTGAAAGAACTAATAGATGAGGCTAGTAACGTTGTGATAATGGGACATAAAAATACTGATGCTGATTCGTTAGGTGCTGCAATGGGTATGTATGCTTTAGCTCATGCTCATAAAAAGGAAGCAAATGTTGTTTATAATTCTGGAGTAACAATAGAAGAGTTATGCAAGAAGATAAGTTCAACAGAACAATATGAAAATGTCTTAATTAATGGGAATGAAGCAGCTAGTAAAGTATCTGAAAACACATTGGTAGTAGTTGTTGATACACACAAAGCAAATTACGTTGATGCTGAACAGGTTCTTGCAAAAGCTAACAAAGTTGTTGTTATAGACCACCACAGAAGAAGTACAGAAGCAATTGAAAATCCGGTTTTAACATTTCATGAGGTTTATGCATCTTCAGCTTGTGAGTTAGTTACAGAGATTTTACAATATTCAGAAGAAAAAATAGAGATAACAAAAATTGAAGCAGAATGTTTGTATGCTGGTATACTTACTGATACAAAGAATTTTACACAAAAAACTGGAGTAAGAACATTTGAAGCAGCTGCATATTTAAAGAAGACTGGAATTGATGTTGCAGCAATAAATAAGTATTTTCAAAATGACGTAGACACTTACATAGAAATTGCTGATGTAATACGAAATTCAGAGATTTTGTATGATAATATTGCAATTGCTTTATGTCCAGCTGGCATTGAAAATCAAATTATAATAACAGCACAAGCCGCTGACGAGCTACTAAATTTGAATGGAATTGAGACATCTTTTGTATTATCAAAGGTGGATAACAAAGTATATATAAGTGGAAGATCAAATGGAGATCTTAATGTTCAAGTTGTGCTTGAAAAACTTGGCGGTGGCGGTCATTTGATGAGTGCTGGTGTCCAACTGGAAAATATGGAAATTGAAGAAGCTAAAAAGGTGCTTATAGATGCAATTGAAGAAACGAGAAATGGATAGAAATTAGAAAGGAGAACTGATAGTATGAAAGTTATATTAATGCAGGACATTAAATCTGTTGGTAAGAAAGGACAAGTTTTAGATGCATCTGATGGATATGCTAGAAATTTCTTGCTACCAAAAAAACTTGCTGTTGTTGCAGATGCTTCTAATTTAAATGCATTAAAAACTAAACAGGAAGCAAATAAATATAAACGAGATATGACGATGGCAAGTGCTAAAGAACTTGCAGAAAAAATGAAAAAATTTGAATTGACTTTTAAGATTAAGGCTGGCGAAAATGGCAAAACTTTTGGAAGTGTAACAGCCAAAGATATAGCTAGTGAATTGAACAAAAAATATTTTGTGGAAGTTGATAAAAAGAAGGTTGGACTTGAAGATGCTATAAAAACAGTAGGCGTTTACAATATTGAAATTAAACTATTTGAAGGAATTAATGGAGTTTTGAGAGTTAACGTTGTTGCTGAATAATTTTAGATTTGTGGAGTTGTAAAAGATGAATGATGAATTATTAGGAAGAATTCCTCCAAATGACCTAGAGGCAGAACAGGCTGTATTAGGTTCAATGTTAGTTGATAAAGACGCCGTGTTCACTGTTATCGAAATATTGAAACCAGAAGATTTTTATAGAAATGAACACGCAGAAATTTATTCGGCCATATTGGATTTGTGTGAAGCAAATAAACCAGTTGATTTATTAACTTTGAAAGAGCAATTAAGAATCCGTGGCAAATATGATGTTGTTAATGGATTTGAGTATTTGGCATCACTTACTAATCCAATGTATTCAATTTCTAATGTTGAAAATTATGCGAATATAGTTTGTGAAAAGTCAATCCTTAGAAAATTGATAAAAGCCGCCAACACTATTAGCAAAGAAAGTTATGAAGCAACGGAGGATGTTATATATATAACAGAAAAAGCTGAAAAAGAAATATTTGATATAGTTCAAAGAAAAGGTGGAACATCATACTCTTTAATAAAAGATGTTCTTGTTGACACGTTTAATAATCTTGAAGAATTGGCTACAAGAGAATCAGGAGTAGTAGGTATTCCAAGTGGTTTTGTTGATTTAGATGCCAAAACTTTAGGATTTATGCCAGGTCAGCTAATAATTGTAGCAGCAAGACCTGCAATGGGTAAATCTGCTTTTGCACTTAATTTATTAACTAATGCAGCTGTTAAATCAAATAAAGCAGTTGCATATTTTAGCTTGGAGATGAGTAAAGAAGAATTAGTAGGAAGAATACTTGCAAGTGAAGCAATGGTTGATAGCCAAAAGATTAGAAGTGGAAAACTTGAAGATGAGGACTGGATTAGTTTAACGAATGCTTCTGGTAGTTTGTCTGAAACTAAAATTATACTGGATGATACTTCAGGTTTTTCTCCTATTGAGTTGAGAGCAAAATGCAGAAAGCTAAAGATGGAATATGATATAGGCTTGGTCGTAATAGACTACTTACAGCTTATGAATGCAAGCAAAACAAATGCAAGTAGACAAGCAGATATATCTGAAATAAGTAGATCGTTAAAAGTTCTTGCAAGAGAAATAGGCGTACCTATAATTGCATTATCACAGCTTAGCCGTGCTCCAGAACAAAGACCAGATCACAGACCAATGCTTAGTGATTTGAGAGAATCTGGTTCTATAGAGCAGGATGCAGATATGGTTATGTTTTTGTATAGAGATGATTATTATAATCCTGAAACAGAAAAAAAGAATGTTGCAGAAGTTATACTTGCTAAAAACAGAGCAGGTCAAACTGGTACAACGGAATTACTTTGGCTTAATCAATATACTAAATTTGTTAATTTGGATAAATATCATTCATAGTAGATGTATAGAAAAATGTTGTAAATTAAGTGATGGAATACCAGACTCGTCATTTATATAATTTTTAATGGTAGTGAATGATTTAAAATTGACAAAGAAAGGAGAATGAAGTGGTTAGCAAAGTTAAAAATACAATAGAAAAATTTAATATGTTTAGCAGTAATGATAAGATATTAATAGGTGTTTCTGGTGGGCCTGATTCAATTACTCTACTGAATATATTGTATAAACTTGGATATAATATTTGCGTGGCTCATATAAATCATGGACTTCGTGAAAATGCAGAATCTGATGAATTATTTGTTAAGAATTTTTGTGAAAAAAGAAAAATTCCATGTTTTATAAAAAGGGTAAAATTAAAAGAGATTGATTCTGATATGACACTTGAAGAACTTGGAAGAAAGGTTAGGTATGACTTTTTTTATGAAATATTAAATCGAAAGTCGTGTACAAAAATAGCAACTGCACATAATGCCAATGATAATGCAGAGACGGTTATAATGAATATTATAAGGGGATCGGGATTATCTGGTCTTAAAGGGATTGAACCAATTCGTAGTAACACAATAGTAAGACCACTTATTGAAGTTACACGAAAAGAAATAGAGGCTTATTGTGCAGCAGAAGGTTTGGCACCATGTCATGATGAAACTAATGATGAAGCAATTTATACGCGAAATAAAGTAAGATTGGAATTGTTGCCATATATAGAAAAAAATATAAATTCAAATGTTATTATGAATATTAATAGAATGGCTGAAATACTTTCTGCAGAAGAAGAATTCATTGAGAAACAGGTCAATATAGCTTATGAAGAATGTGCTATAAAAGAATCTGATGAAAAAGTGGTATGTAATTTAAGAAAGTTTAATAAACTAGATAATGTGATAAAGAAAAGAATAATAAAGAAATGTATTGTTAATAGTTTAGGAAATGCCACAAATATAGAAAAAGTACATATAGATGACATATTAAAATTGTGTGAAAACAATGTTGGTGGAAAATATCTAACACCAAATAAGTATATAAAAATTACAGTAAATAAAGGCAAGGCGTATTATGAAAAGCAAAAAATAGGATAAACTAACTTTACACTTTTGTTATACTGTGATAACATTTTAAAAGGGTTTATAAAATAAATATAAGGAGGAGCAAATGAAAAAATCATTTAGAGGAATTGCACCACTAATTATAACTATGATACTTATTTTTTTCATTTCTGCTTTGATTGCAGATCAAGGAGAAAAATCAGTTTTGTCATATGATAATTTATTGACGGCAATAAAAGAAGGAAACGTAGATACAATTGAACTTTCAAATGAGAGTTCTACAGCAACAGTTAGATTAAAAGGAGAAAAAAAAGAAAAACCAGTAAATATACCAGATAGAACAGCCTTTATAACTTATGCACAAGAAGCACTAGATAATGGTGCAAATTTTAAATTGTCAGAGGCTTCGCCATCTGTGGCATTAACGCTTTTAGATTATATTACACCAATAGGCTTAATTTTGATGCTTATATTGTTCTGGGTGTTCATGATGCAAACTGTTGGTGGTGGAAAAGGTGCAATGTCTTTTACAAAAAGTAGAGCAAAATTATTTAATCCAGAAGATAAAAATAAGATCACTTTTAAAGATGTTGCTGGTTTACCAGAGGAAAGAGAAGAATTAGAAGAGATTGTAGAATTTTTAAAATATCCTAAAAAGTTTATAGATATGGGAGCAAGAATACCTAAGGGTGTGTTATTAGTTGGTCAACCAGGTACGGGTAAAACATTACTTGCAAAGGCAGTTGCAGGTGAGGCTGGAGTACCATTCTATTCAATAAGTGGTTCAGACTTTGTTGAGATGTATGTTGGTGTTGGTGCTTCAAGGGTAAGAGAATTATTTGGCGAAGCAAAATCAAAAGGTGGTCCTTGTATAATATTTATAGATGAGATAGATGCTGTAGGACGTCAAAGAGGTGCTGGACTTGGTGGTGGACATGATGAAAGAGAACAAACATTGAACCAATTACTAGTTGAAATGGATGGATTTGGAACAAACAGTGGAATAATTGTTTTAGCGGCAACAAACAGACCAGATATATTAGATCCAGCATTATTAAGACCAGGAAGATTTGATAGACAAATTGTTGTACCTGCACCAGATGTAAAGGCTAGAGAAGAAATCTTGAGTCTATATGCAAAGAAAAAGAAATTAGCTGGAGATATTGATTTAGGTGTACTTGCCAAAAATACAGCAGGATTTACAGGAGCTGATCTAGAAAACTTAATGAATGAAGCGGCTTTACTTGCTGCAAGAAGAGATGAAACGGCAATATCAATGGTTGATTTAGAAAATGCGATGACTAAAGTTTTGATGGGACCTGAAAAGAAGAGCAAAGTCATACCTGAAAAAGATAGAAAATTAGTTGCATACCATGAAGGTGGTCACGCTGTTGTAAGCAGATTCTTAGAAAATTCAGAGCCTGTACATCAAATTTCAATAGTGCCAAGAGGTATGGCAGGTGGTTATACGATGTATAAGAATACGGAAGACAAATCTTTTATGTCTAAATCAGAAATGGAAGATAAAATTGTTTCTTTATTAGGTGGTAGAGTTGCAGAACAACTTATATTGAATGATATAAGTACTGGCGCATCAAACGATATAGAAAGAGCAAGTAAGATTGCTAGAAATATGGTAATGAGATATGGAATGAGCGAAAAACTTGGGGCTATAACATTTGGAAACGATCAAGAAGAAGTGTTCCTTGGAAGAGACATAAATAATGTTAAAAATTATAGTGATGAGATTGCGGCTGTGATAGATGTTGAAGTAAAAAACATCATTGATAAAGGTTACAATAGAGCAAAATCAATATTACAAGAACACATTGACAAACTTCATAAAGTTGCAGCAGTTTTGCTAGAAAAAGAAAAAATAGAAGGCGAAGAATTTGAGGCAATAATGAAATCATAAATATATGAAAAATGTGAGGGATTGATATGTCAATGACTAATAGAGAAGTAGATTCAATCATTAGTAGAATTAGGAATGCGAGAGAGAAATGTAGTGAACTATCAAAGAGAGATGACATAGATAAGACTTTAAAGGATACGGCAGAATATGGTGATGATGTGATACTTGATTTTATTGAAGCAATGTGCAGATATACGGATTCTGTATTTGAAGATAAAAGTAAAAATATTAGTATAACATCATTAAGAGAAAGATGTAATTCTCAAGAAGAGTATCAAGCAAAGTTTGAGGAAATTGAAAAAAACAGAAAAAGTGCTCATAATAATTTAATTACATCAATCAAAGTAACTGACTTGATTTGCAGAAAAATAGGCGTACCAGAAATATACGGGAAGTTACCTGAAAAATATAAAAATGATATTAGTGAGGTATTAAAAGAAGAAAATAGAGGAATGCCTGGTGTACTTGATTTGAGACATGATATAGCAAATTGGACATGGGATTTTGTAATAGGTTGCATAATAGACATGAATGTTGAATTAGCCCAAAATGTATCAAACAAAAAAGATTATCAGAATGATATTGACGCATTTGAAAGTATACAAAATGGTTTTGATTCTAAAAAAGCAAAAAAGATGATAGAAGATTTAACAGAACCAGAATTATAAGAAAATGTATTTAAAGGTTGACATAAATTAAACAAAGTGGTAAAATAAAATAGTGCAAAAAAAATAATGAGGAGGTTCGATTGTATGTATGAAATCGAACGTTTGGAAAGTCTTAAAGGCAAATTGAATGAGGAGGAAAAGTTACAGTTCGATCAATGTATAGATGTTTTTAATACTTCTTTTAAAGATATGATTAAGAATGTTGGAATACAGATTGTTAGTGAAAAAGGTTCTGTGTATAAAAGCACTAATTTGTTGCCTGCATTTGAAAGAATTTATTTCTTAGCCAAAAAGTATGATGTAGATTTTCCTGAAATTACAAATGAGCAAGATGCCCGTTTGTATATTGTAAAGTATGGAAAGGAAATTCTTTTCAACTAGAAAAAAAGATGGAGAATAACGATTTTTATTCTCCATCTTTTTTGTGTTTAACTAAATAATTTTTTATCAAGTATAAATGAGGCTATTTTTTTGGGATTACTTTTTCAATTCCGCCCATATAAGGTCTTAATGCAACTGGAATATTTACGCTTCCATCCTCATTTACATTGTTTTCTAAAAATGCAATAAGTCCACGAGGAGTTGCAAGTACAGTATTATTTAAAGTATGTACTAAATAATTACCGTTTGCTCCTTTTGCACGAATTCCAAGACGTCTAGCTTGTGCATCTCCAAGTGTAGAGCAACTACCAACTTCAAAGTATTTTTGTTGTCTTGGGCTCCAAGCTTCAACATCACAAGATTTTACTTTTAAGTCGGCTAAGTCACCACTGCAGCATTCAAGAGTTCTAACAGGGATATCCAAACTTCTAAAAAATTCAACAGTATAACTCCACATCTTATTATACCAATCCATTGATTCTTCAGGTTTACAAAGAACTACCATTTCTTGTTTTTCGAATTGGTGAACTCTGTAAACGCCTCTTTCTTCAATTCCATGAGAGCCAACTTCTTTTCTGAAACATGGAGAATAAGAAGTAAGTGTAAGAGGCAACTCATCTTCTTTTAAAAGTTGACCTTTAAATTTACCAATCATAGAATGTTCACTTGTGCCAATTAAGAACAAATCTTCATTTTCTATTTTATACATCATGGCATCCATTTCTTCAAAACTCATGACACCACTAACAACATCACTTCTAATCATGAAAGGTGGTATGCAATATGTGAACCCTTTATTTATCATGAAATCTCTCGCATAAGAAATCATTGCAGAGTGAATCCTTGCTACATCACCCATTAAATAATAAAATCCATTACCGCTAGTTCTGCCAGCACTTTCTTTATCAATTCCATTTAATCTATCCATTATATCTGCATGATAAGGAACTTCAAAATTTGGAATTATAGGATCACCGAAACGTTCGTTTTCAACATTTTCAGAATCATCTTTACCTATTGGAACAGAATCATCTATGATATTAGGAATCATCATCATTCTTTGCTTAATCTCATCTGCAAGTTTTGCTTCATCATTTTCTATTTCTTCTAATTCTTTGTTTATTTCACTAACTTGAGCTTTTATTGCATTTGCTTCTTCTATTTGTTTATTTTTCATGAGATTACCAATTTCAGAGCTCTTTGAATTTCTTTCTGCTCTTAAATTGTCACCTTTTAATCTTGCGTTTCTAAGTTTTTGATCAAGTTCTATTACTTCATCTACTAAAGGCAATTTTTTGTCTTGAAACTTTTTCTTGATATTTTCTTTAACAATATCAGGATTTTCTCTTACAAATTTAATATCTAACATATTTTTCCCTCCAATGTATAAATATATAAAAACTCTCCCATCGCCAAAGGACGAGGGAGAGTCGTGGTACCACCTTAATTACTTCTTTTAAGCATTGTAACCTATGCAACAGGTTTGATTTTCATCAAATGCTCAAGAGTAGATTCGCAAGGTTTTCTTATTAGTTTACACCAACCACTAATTCTCTTTAAGGAAAATTACTTGTTACTAGTCTCCATCACCGCAAATATTATGGAAATTATACATTTTAATTGAAAAAAAGTCAATAGGATTATTCGTATGCTGTGGGAGCATAGTATCTAAAGTCGTAAGTGAAAACTACATCTTTTTCGCCTTGTGGAACAATAGTCCCATCAGCAAGTTCAACAAAAATACTGAGTGTTACATCATATTTTTTCCCGTTAGCAGTGAGGTTGCTAAGGTTGTCAATATAATATCTATTATCAGTAGAATGTCTACCTTCATCAAACAAAATCATATCTTGATTAGTACTCCACTTGTAGTAAATTTTTGAATACTCTTTTCCTTCAATAGGATTAACTTCAAGAAGAATGTAATCCGAGAGCCAGATGGAGTCTGTCGATTCATCTGCAATTAAATTATCGTATAGATTGCACGATACCAGAGAATCATATTTTATTTCGCTAATTTGTATTGGATTTTCATTTGTTCCGACAATATTAATTGTAAAATCATATTTGTAGGACCAAATATCACGCTCACTATTATAATACATCCAAGTAGTAAGTATATGTGTTGAACCTACCTCAAAATCTTGTGGTACATAAATTGGTGTGTAGTAAGATTGGACATAATTACGTTCTTCTGCATCATCCCAAAAGTAGCAGATTTCACTACATGTTCTGTATGGAAAAGATAGTATCGTTATAAGGTCATTAACATTCAAATTAATTGGTGCTTCGTAATATTCGTAGATTTGAGTGAAATCATCATTAATAATAATCTCTAAGTCAGCAGAACTAAGTGAAGAATCTTCAATCCGAAGGTCCCAATCAATGTATTTGTCAATGGTATCCTGAGAGCTACCTAACTGTTCTGCCAGGCTCAACATGTGGAAAGTGACAAGGACCACTGCCAGAATGATGCTGAGAAACTTCCGAAAACTCGACCGCATTTTTGTTTACCTCCTTTAATTGTGGAAAGTAGTAGAGGAATGTGAAACGAGATTATTTTACAACTAATTATGTAAAATGTCAATAGATTTAAGTAAAAAAATGGGAATATATATGTTAAATATAACTTGGAAATTAATTCTTATTTTGCTATAATTATAACTATTAAGAAGGATTGAGGAGGGAAAGTCTGATGAAAACTAAAATTAACAGTATTTTTATTTTTACATTTGCATTTATGCTGTTATTTAGTTTAACTACTGTGTTTGCTGGTTATCAAAATATTAATAGTATTGACTATAACGTGCAAATTAATGATGACGGAAGCATTAATGTTAAGGAAAGGCTAAATGTTTATATTGAAGGATTCAATACATATTATAAGGCTTTGGATAGTGATAAAGAATATACGAATGTTAAGGTAAGCGAAATAAGAGATGATGAGAAAGTAGAGTTTGAGGATTATGGCGAATGGGTTTATCATGCACCTAAAGATATGTATTATGGAGATATAAATTCAGATGGTAAATTTGAAATTGGTTGGGGAGTAGATTTAGAAAATTCTTCTGATACTAGAACCTATGAAATAGAGTATAAAATTCCTCAAATGATATCTAAGGCAAAAGACTTTGCTGAATTATATTGGTGCTTTTTAGATGCATCAAATACAGCAGGCATAAAAAATATAACGGGCTCCATATTTTTACCAGGTAATGCGGGGTCAAAAGACGAAATAAAGGTTTGGGGACATGCAGAAGATTTGAATGGTGAAATTTATGTTGTTAGTGAAAATGAAGTAGATTTTGAAATGAATGATGTTAATGGTGGTATAAGAGCAGAAGTAAGAGTGTTATTTCCATCTAATTTACTTTCAAATGATGTTCCGTTAAATAATTCTAATAATGTTTTAGAAGATGTTATTGAAGAAGAGACTAAGTGGGCAAATGAAGCTAATAGAAGAAGAGAGCAAGCAATAGCAGAAGCAGAAAAAAGTGCTAGAAGAGAAAAAATTATTAGCAGTATTTTTAATACTGTTATTGCACTAACTATTGGTACAGCATTTTACTTTAACATAAAAAGTGGAAAAAAGATGCTTAAAAAAGAAGATGACATGAAGCCGGAACAAAAATACGATTACTATAGAGAAATTCCAAGAGATGATGCTACTCCTTTAGAGGCAAATGCTGTAATAAATGAAAGAGTTATGGGATTGTCAACGTATGAAATAGGAAATATTTTTTCAGCGACTATATTAAATTTAAAACTAAAAGGATATGTTGATTTTCAAATAAATGAAAATAGTAAAAATAATGAAAAGGTACAAATTGTATTGATACAAAATGAAAATAATGAAACAGGCTTGCAAGCTGATGAGAGTACTGTTTACTCATTTTTGAAAAAAATAGAAGATAGATATTCAAAAATTGATAACAAAACAATAAAAAAATATATTGAGAATAATGAAAGTGAATCAATGGAATTTGTAAACAAATTATCTAGCATAAGTAAAGAAGTACTTGTAGAAAAAGGAATTGTTGATAAGGATAAAAGATATGATTGTATTAGTATGCAAGTTATGACGGCTGTCTATTCTTTTATACTTATGTTTGCAATCCCAGTATGTATTTTTAGAGCCGTAGAAATCAATAATTTGTTTACGAATGTGTTAAGTGGATTAGTATTTATAGTTGCATTGATTGGATTAATATATACAATTTATGTATCAAAGAAAACAACTCCTTTCACTCAAAAAGGATTAGAAGAAAATCTGAAATGGAAAGGATTAAAAAAATACATGGAAGATTATTCTCTTTTGAAAGAAAGAGAAGTGCCAGAAATCGCATTATGGGAAAGATATTTGGTGTATGCAACTTCGTTTGGAATTGCTAAGAAAGTTTTAAAACAAATAAAAGCTATTCACCCTGAATATTGGGATACTACAAATTCAATGTATCCAACAATTTACATGAATGATGTGTTTGCTAGAACTAATTTTGCAAGTACATTTAATACTGCATATTCTACAACGACATCATCAGGATTAGGATCTGGTGGTGGATTCTCCGGCGGTGGCGGAGGAGGTTCTAGTGGCGGAAGCTACGGTGGCCGTTAAAAATACTTAGTTGATATGCGACATGTTATATTATTACTTATTGTGAAATTAAAAGGTGGTATTGTTAAAGTTTATGGAAAATATAGATAGAATATTAAAAAAAGTAGAAAAGCCAATAAGATATACTGGTGGTGAGTTAAATTCTTGCATAAAAAAATTAGATGATGTTGATTGCAGAATAGCATTTTGCTTCCCTGATGTTTATGAGATAGGAATGTCACATTTAGGCCTTAAGATCTTGTATGATTTGTATAATAGAAGAAAAAATGTATATTGTGAACGCGTATTTGCACCTTGGGTTGACATGGAGAAGCTTATGAGAGAAGAGGACATAAAGCTATTTTCGCTTGAAACAAAAACACCTTTGTGTGACTTTGAATTTGTTGCTTTTACACTTCAGTATGAAATGAGTTACACAAATATTTTAAATATGCTTGATTTGGGCGGGGTTAAGATAAAATCTAAAGACAGAAAAGATGGTGACCCATTTGTTTTTGCTGGTGGTCCATGTGCATATAATAGTGAGCCAATTGCAGATTTTTTTGATTTTATAATAATGGGTGAAGGTGAAGAAGTTAATCTAGAAGTCGTTGATTGCTATTTAAAATGGAAACATGAAAAGAAAACAAGAGATGAATTCTTGGAAATGATTGCTGAAATAGAAGGCATATATGTACCAAAATTTTATGATGCTGTGTACAATGATGACGGAACTTTCAAGGAATTAGCCAGAAATAATGAACACGCTAAATTAAAGATAAAAAAACGTATTATAAAAGATATGGATAGTTTGACATATCCAGAAAAATGGATTGTACCATATTTAAATGTTGTTCATGACAGAGTGATGCTTGAAATGTTTAGAGGATGTATTAGAGGGTGCAGATTTTGTCAAGCTGGGTATATATACAGACCAGTTAGAGAAAAAAGTAAAGAAAGATTAGAAAAACTTGCTGAAAATTTAGTTCAAAATACTGGTTATGAAGAAATTTCATTAACATCACTTAGCACGAGCGATTATAGAGATTTCTTTCCACTAGCAGAAAACCTGATTGAAAAATTCAAACCTAAAAATGTAAATCTTTCACTTCCTTCATTAAGGTTAGACTCAATTAGCTTAAAGCTTTTAGATAGAATTAGCCAAGTTAGAAAGAGTGGCTTAACTTTTGCACCAGAAGCAGGTACGCAAAGATTAAGAAATGTTATAAACAAGGGACTTACAGAGGAAAACATTATGAATGCTTGTAACTTAGCATTTAGAAGTGGATGGAATACAATTAAATTGTATTTTATGATAGGATTACCAACCGAGACCTATGAAGATTTAGACGGTATTGTAGATCTTGCAAATAAAGTTGTTGATTTGTATTATTCAATACCAAAAGAAGAAAGAACGCGTGGATTATCTGTTACGGTAAGTGCTTCAACCTTTGTTCCTAAGCCATTTACTGCATTTCAATGGTGTGGTCAAAACAATATTGAAGAAATAAAAAAGAAGCAAGATTACTTGAAAAAAAATCTTACTAATAGAGCTGTTAAATTTAATTGGCATGAACCGGAAATTAGCGTTATTGAAGCTATTTTGGCAAAAGGCGATAGAAGATTAAATGATGCAATATACCATGCTTGGGAGATGGGTGCCAAGTTTGATAGTTGGGGAGAATTCTTTGATTATAATAGATGGATAAAAGCATTTGAGGACTTAAATGTTGATTATAAGTACTATTCAGAGAGAAACATTAGTTTAGATGAGAATTTGCCTTGGGATCATATAGATATATTTGTTACCAAAGAATTTTTAAAGAAAGAATATAATCGAGCTTTAGAAGAAAAGGTAACATTAAATTGTAGAACGAGTTGTGCTGGATGTGGCGCTGCTGTAGCTGGATGTGGAGTATGCTTTGAGGAAAGGAAGAAAGACAAAGATGAGAGCTAGAGTAAAATATAGTAAAAAAGATGAGGTAAAATATGTTGGTCACCTGGATGCTATGAGAACTTTTATAAGGTGTATAAAAAGAACATGTATACCAATAAAATATTCGAAGGGTTTTAATCCGAGAGTACAGATTTCATTTGCGTTACCACTTGGAGTTGGAGTAACTAGTGAATCGGAATATTTTGATTTAGAAGTTGAAAGCAAGATGAATGAAAGTATGTTTGTAGCCGAATTAAACTCTACATTACCACTTGGATTCAGAGCTTTAAGCGTTACATATATAGATGATTCAGATAAAAGAAGTTTAATGTCACTTGTCAAAGAAGCTGTATACGAAATTGAGATTGAAAGTGATTTTGATATTCTTGATTTAAAGGAATTTTTCGCAAAAAATGAAATTTTGATAGAAAAAGAATCCAAAGACAAAAAAATAAAGCTAATAGATTTAAAAAAATACATAATTAATATTGATTTTGAACAAAGCGACAATAAAACAACAATAATTGTGCATGGAAAAGCAGGGAGTGTAGATAACTTAAATCCAATGTACATATTGGAGGCTATTCAAAAGTACCTTGGCGAAATTAGGGATTACAATATACATAGAAAAGAATTAATATTGGAACAATAAAAGCCAAAAAAACGAAAATACCGCACATGAATTTAATGTGCGGTATTTTAAGTTTTATCTTCTTTTAAACATAAGCCCCGTCAAATTTCCTATTAATGTGGCAACAAAGTATATTGCACCATAAAATAATATTCTATACATTAGGTAACCATGCAATAGAGCAGATGGTATAAATAAAATTGCTACTATTATTGGTAAAAATAAAGAAAATCTATGCTTAGAACCGAATATTATTCCAGATATAACTAAAGCAAGTATTGCTAAAATCAATGTTGCCATTTTATTAATTCCTCCAACAATAGGAATCATTGTTATAAGAT
>CAVHNT010000063.1:0-10451 GCA_963637565.1 bacterium | reverse complement strand
CTTCATTTTTGATTAAATCAAGCTTCTGTAATGCCTGTTCTTTATTGGTTATCCTACCTTGTTCAACAAGATATTCGATTGCCTCTTTGCCTTGCCCAGCTTCAAACATCATATTTTCCTCCTCATATTTTATCCAATCAAGCTTTCCCCATTCTTTCCAGCCTCTACCTATTAAATTAGTTTCAACAACCCCATAAGTATGGCCTCTAGCCTCAATCACTTTGCCTTTTCCAACATAAATACCAACGTGACCTGACATAAATACAAGCACACCAGGAATATCTGGCATATTTTCTAAAGTTCCTCTTTCACTACAATTAGCTTTCATTCCATTGACGTCTTTGTCTTGATTTGCATTATATAAAGGATAAGAATTTGCATTTTCGCACCATAAGTATCCCTTAATTAAGCCTACGCAGTCGTGCACTTTCTGTCCATATTGGTCCACAAAATCAGTCCATTTGTATTGTGCCGGATATTGAATCGATTTTTGTCTTAAGAGGCTTTCTGAGGCTTTTTGTCCGAATGTCCCCCACCAATATGGTCGACCTAATTGACTTCTGCAATAGTCTACTAATCCTAAATTGGTTTTCATTTTGCAACACTTCCTTTGTTAGCATCTGCAATTCCATTTGCCGATGAACTTATTAGAATAGCATTTATTCCGTAAATAACAATATCGAAATAACTAAATGTACTTTCATGCAGATTAACTAATAAAAATAATGAAAACGAGACTATGAAACTCCACAGTCTCGTAGGCATTTTATTTATTAGCCATGCATTCTTTGTGAATGCTACTATAGAAAAGACTATGCCGACAAAAGTGACATAGTCTTTTAAAATATCCCAAGTAAGAAATTGTTCCATATTTTTATTTCTCCTTTCCTGTCATATAAAGTTCCCATTGTTCATGTATATAAGAGTTACCGTTTAAATCGGTTGAATAATGCTTGTACACGTCGTGTGCTCTTGCTTTCTGATATTCAGTCTTATGTACTCCACTACGAACATCAGCTAAGAACTCCGTGAGGTAATTCATACATTGATTCTTGTCCATTTTATCTATCTTCTCTAATATGGGTGTTGTGATTTTACACACCATTTTGTCGAAGTATTTCTTAATAAATAAACCGATCACACCCAATGATGTTATCAGTCCTGCAATAACTCCTATTATTTTGATTAAATTGTCAACGTTAATTGTCATCTACGGGGCCCTCACTTTCTGCTAATTCTTCAATCATAGCGTTAATTTCTTCTGCATCAGATTGTTGAAGCACGCCCTTGTCTATCCAACTTGCTGTATTTAATATAATTTTATAATTGGGCTCCTTTCCAATACTGTCAATTAGTCCTTTTTTTATAAAATCCCTCAAACTAAACATTACATCACACCTCCTAAACTAATTATGGCTTGCTTGATTTTTTCTAAATCTAATTCTACTGAATGTGCACTAAATGCTGATCCGTCATAAACTAATTCGTATTTTGTATCACTGTCTAATTTTTCTGCAATTGGAATATCTCCTAATTCATTTACATTTAATGTGGCTCTATTATATGCTAGCGTTGGCATTTGTATTAAAATTCGCTGTCCTTCAAAATAACTACTTATATCATTGCTCAATAATAACTTATTTGCATTTTGCTTGCTAGAAGTTACCTGCAAATTTGCCATTATAACTGTAGCTTTGGTTGAAGAAACATTTATAATAAACTCATAATACCTGTATTTCGCCGTATTCTGCAATGTGATTTCGGTTATAACATCTAAGTCGTTAGATCCAACATCTGTTGTAGAATATAACTCTGTCCAATTTCCAAGATCGTTAGAGCCATTTATAATAAAAGAAATAAAAGATCCAAAAAATTTAGAAAATTTTAATTTTAGTATTTCGACTGGTTCTGACATATCTATATAAAATTCTCTCTTTTTATATAAATCTGTTGAGTCCCAACCTGAAGAAATAAATATATTTTTTATGTGTCCTGCACTGTCATATGCTGAATGTTCAGGTATCACCGTCATAGAGCCATTATAAGCATAGCGGGACGCTCCACCACTTCCTCCAGTCCACTCGCCACTAAATAGATCGTCGTAATTAAGAACCTCTCCAATATCATTACTTACAAGTGGTACATTGTATCTATCGATTCTTGTTCTTTCGCCGAGTTCTTTTTTTAGAAAATCGTCAATCTTATCAAATAAGAGTTTATTTATTGGAGTGCCTGGTTCTATTGGTTCATCAGCCCTTTTAATATATTTGTACCCTAAGCTATTGCCATCGGCATCAAATTCTTCATATCTTATTGCACCATTTTCAAGTATCTGCGATGGCACTCTATCTTTTACTTCTATCAATTTAACCCCTCACTTTCTCCAGAGCAAAATGTATTACTGTATCTAAATTCATTGCCCATATTTCTAATTAAACTGTCTATTTCGTATAAAATCTTTTCAATAGCATTGGCTTTTTCCCAAGTCATGTATTCAAGATTTTCTGGAATTTGAGTAAAAGAAAAATAGGCTTGTTTTAGCCTATTTATATTATCTCTTATTCTTTCTAAATCTTCTGACCAATGATAATCTGACTCTTTCCAATTAGTTTTAACGTTAATCGAAACATAGTAATTATAACTATTTAAAATATCAGCTATATATTTACACCAAAATTCTACTCGATTCAAGTCGGTATATGTATATTGACCTTTTTCTGTATCATTATCAATATCCAGTTGAGTTCTATCAAAAATCAAATTTTCCATTACATAACTCTCCCCTCTGTATTACCAGACAGATAGCCAGCATATTTAAATTCTTGTTTTGTTATTGTAACATCGCTATTTTCATTGAAATCATCTTCAATATTTGCCTTTTCGTTTATATCAATCTCTAAATCTTGTCGCCAGTCGATTTTATATTTTCTTCTGTTTTGATATAAATTTAATAAATAAGTTCCGACACTTTGTGCATGTTCTGTAGTATTTATAAATATGCTATTTACTGTCTTTTCTTTTCCATCAGTTTCTCCAGAAGAAACCACCAAATCTGTAGATGTTTCATTTACAGAGTATGTTACCTTTACTCTATTTACAATTTCATCTAACACTATATTAGGTGTCTCATACATATTATCAAGAGTTATACTGTTAGACACAGTCATATTTAATTTTGTTATGTTTATTCTATCGTTTTTATCCACATACAATACACAATTGGCTGCAATAGCTAATTGCTTTAGTAATTCTTTTATTGATGTTTCTGGTATCGATGTACTAGCTGTAATATTGTTCATTGAAGCATCTAAAACATATTCTGTTATTCCTACATTATTTAAGATTTCTATAGCAAACTCGCGTAAAGTTTTTGATTGTGTAGTGGAATTACTGTATGTTACTTCTTCTAAAAAACTTAATATGTCTTTGGCTTTTAAGGTGGCTGTTAAGTTTTTTGTTTCCCATTCATTCAAATAATATTTTCCCATGTCTTTAAATTCTATTGTTTTATTTTTTAAAACAACACCCATTCTTACAGATACCAATTGTCTCTTCTGCAAATATGTATATACGCCACTCGGATTTATTAAATTAAAATCTTTTCCTACGTTATCAATTTCAAATGACAATTCATGAGATGGTATAGTTTCATTAAAAGGATTAAATTCTCTTGTTAAATTGCAATTAACAATCTGCTCATCGTCATATATTTGAATAATGCCAAAGACAATATCTAAAAATCTAATTCTTCTATGCGGCAATGACGTTTCTAAAAATTCTATTTCAATTTTATTATAATTTTCTACTTTATTATCATATATACACTTTACTTTATCATTTTGTACAATTTTATCGCTTAACAAGGTAGTATTATTATAAAATTTAATTCTCATTTTCTTTGCATAATTATTTGTCAAATCATCAAAAAATAGAGTTAGCCCAATGCTTGAATGTGTCGTAGAAAAATTAAAAACTATTACTGGAGGTGTTTCAAATACCCCAACATCATTCGAAATCACATTAGATACAAAACCTATTTCTTCATTTGATATATCTTTATATCCCAAATTCATATATGTACCATCTAATTTCCAAAATCCTTTTTCAAGTGTAGCAATTTTAATACTTTTACTTGTATTACTGTTTAATATTTGATTACCTTTTGAAAATACTGCTTGTGCTGGAAATGTCGTTGTAGCATCTTCCCTTGCCGTGGTATCTACAAAATCAAATTGAATTTCTGTTTTTGTCTCTCTTATCGTATCAGAAATAGCCTCTTTATATTCATCATTGCTCATAAATTGTCCTCCTAATATTCAATAAAATTGGCAGTAATACTTTTCCACTCTGTAACGCCATTTTCATCTGTTCTTATTGGCGTACCTTTCACTGGTCCACAATAGCATGTTATTGTTTTACTAGAATTACTCTCGGGATCATAATAAGAACATTCGAAAGATTTTAGTCTTCTAATTTGCAATAATTTTTGATATTGTGCTCTATTCATATAATTCCATTTGCAATTCAATTTAGTTTTATATGCTATTATTTCTCTAAGTAAACCCCCTTTTGCATTTCTAGTTGACTTCTCAAGTATTTCTATTTCTGGTTGATAATCAGATGGAGTAGGCAAATCGCCTACTCCATTTATACTTACTAATTTATTCATTTTTGACTACCTCCTATGTTGGAATTAAAATAGGTTTATAACCTCTTCGAATTGCCTCATTATTAAAATCCTCTATTGTCGCACTCGCAATTTGTCTGCCATTTACAATCAAATTTGAAGTAATTGATGTATTTTGATTTGAACCATTATCCATTTCACTAACCATTACTGCAAATTTACTAGCTATTTTATCTAACCAACCTGTATTGTTTTCTAATGGAACAACAGCCTCTTTTCCTGCTTCACCAATCATAGCGACGGTAGGTCTATCTATGATGCCTCCACGAGCCAATTTAGGCATTGGCACTCTTTCCAACTTTTCCGTTTTCGCATAAGGAAGATATATACCTGTTTCATCACTAGTCGCATTTATAGATCTAATAATTGCATTTACAGATTTAACAATAGAGTTCAGTGCAAACTGCAAAGAATCTATTAGTATATTTATCATTGCTATAGATACCAAAATTTCTCCTTTAATCATTGCTGTAATGCTATGAAATATATTAGTCATGTTAGTATTAAAAGTTTCAAATACACTTTCAAGAGGTGATGTAACATTATCCTTAAACCAAGTAGCAATATTTAACCAAGCTGTTTTCATATTTTCGACAGATTCAGCACTCAATACATTTAATCCATCAAATGCACCATTTCCATCGCCTATACCTTGTTCTATACCCTCAGTTATATTTCCACCCATTTCAGCAAAAACAGTTGATGGTGAATGAATACCCAGCTTATCTTTAAAACCTTGTATAAATCCATCAATAAATTCGCTCCATTTTTGCTTTAAAGTAGTCCAACCCTCAGTAATACCATCTAAAATACCTTGAACAATGTTTTTACCAAATTCTAAAAACTTTTCTGGCAATCCTTTCACATAGTCAATCAATTCATTAAACTTCTGCGGTATTGTTTCTGTGAAAAATGTATGTAATTTTTTCGGAATCGTTTTACCCCAATTTACTAAATTTGTCCATGCATTAGAAATCCACGTAGTAAATTCAGTCCATTTTTGTGGTATTGTAACAGTAAAGAATGTTGTTAAATTAGTTATTACATTTTGGAAGAATAAAACTACAGTTCCTAGTGCTTGTCCTAGCATATATCCTAATTTACTTGGCACTTCACCTAACCAAGTTGTAAAATTAGACCATGCTCCACTCAACCAATTTGTAAATTGATTCCAAGCTTCTGGAATTGTATTTGTAAAGAAATTAACAACTCCTGTTTTTACTTCTTCCCAATGTTGATATAACCAAATACCAAAGTCAGTAATTAAACCAACAGCTAAACCAATTAAAGCTCCTATACCAGTTCCTATCGGACCTCCTAAAGAGCCTATAATAGCACCTATACCAGCTCCACCCATAGATGAGCCAAGTGGTATAAGTACACCATTTAACCAATTTAGTCCATTTACAACAGCATCATATATACCAGTTATAAACATTGGTATTCCACCAATTATAGCTCCTATTCCTCCACCAATTATGCTACTACCTAATGCTTTACCTATCATTGCTCCACCAGAAATTAATCCACCGCTACCAATTACCATTTCACCAAAGTTAAAACTATCAAGACCATTTGTTACTGCATCAGCAATTGCTGTTCCCTCAAGTACAAGTCCTGTAATAGCAAGTGTCACTCCTAAAGTAATTCTTTGTGTCTTTGTCAATGTTTTTAACTTTAATTTAATTAAGTCTAAAGTAGATAAAATACTATCTGATACTTTCCAAGCTAAATAACCTGTACCAATTGCCGATACCAAAGCTAATATTGGTGCTAATCTTTCTTGCATTTTTTCTGTTATTTTTTCGACTTTATCATCTATTTTACTAAGTCCAGCATCATACTCAGCCAAATCAAAATCTAAGCCGCCACCACTTGAAGTACCTGTATTTTCGGAGCTATCACTTGTACTTAAATTAGTTATTTCGTCAAATCCTGCCAATGTTTGTTTCATAGCCTTGGCATTTTTGTTTGCATCTGACATATTGTCAGCTAAACTTCCAACATTATTACTAGCATCAGCTGTATCATCACTTAGTCCACTTGATTTTATTCCTAATTTTGACTTTCGGTCTTCTTATTTCCATCTGTAGGTGCGTTATATATGATGGTTATTGGTTTACCAGCTATGTATGTTTTCTTCTGATTTACTTGTTTTTTATAGAAGCTATGTGGCAAGTGTTCATCTGATTTATTTTGATTGATTTTCTTTTCCACTTGCTTAGTGTCTTGATTATAGAATGAATACTGATTCAAGGTTCTACATAAAATGTCATTTTTTATTCTAAAATATCTCTCACCAGCTAGCATATCTCTATAATTTTCTGAATTAACAAATTCATCTATCAGTATTTTTATTACTTTCGGTGAAATTTCCATTTCTAATTTCCTCCTCTTAAATATAAGTCATCACACGCATATCTTAAAGCATCTATATAGTGGTTATTCGCATCCTCTGGTATATTTAATGGTTTATCAAATTTATCTACTTTCCATCGATACGAACTTAATTCTTCAATTATCCCTCTGCATTTAGGGTCAACTATTATCTCAAATCCTTTTAGCCATTTAATACCGTGCAATATACTGTCTGGTCCTTTCTGTGCTGGTATTGCATTTATGTGTAATTTATTTAATTCTGCGATACTTTTTGGTTCTGAACTAT
Source organism: bacterium (assembly GCA_963637565.1). Lineage (GTDB taxonomy): Bacteria > Bacillota > Clostridia > TANB77 > UBA1234 > UBA1234. Next base: position 3,099 of record CAVHNT010000063.1, on the reverse strand, counting down.
CAGCTTTTATTAGTGCATATTTTTCTATTCTTTTGTCCAATTCTGATGCAAGCATCTCATTTGTTAATTCTGTCGCTCCAAATTCATCAAAAATAACTATTCTTTTATTTTTGATATTTACATCACATTGTATAAACGCAGAAGGGGCTGAACTATAACCAAAGTCCAGACCTCTTCTTATTAAACTAAATTCATTTTTATATTTTGATGTATCCTCTATCTTCCAGTTTCTGAATATTAAGCCTTTACTTACACCTGGCATTCCTAAACCTGATGTTTTATAATCTTCATAATCTTCTTTTTTCTTCTTTTCAAATCTTGCATAGTCTTTAACATCCAGAAACTCATTTAATTTATAGTTTGTTATCATTAACAATTGACTCACCTTTTCTTTTACCATTTTACCTTGATATTCAAATTCTTGTTCATCTTCAACTACTAACTCCTGTTTACCTTTTTTTATTATTATTTGTTCATCTGGTGTTAGCTTACTGGTTAATTCTTTTACAATAAAGTGCGATTCATTCCAAGGATTAAAACTCGCAACTGTTTGATTAAAATATCCGTCTGGCATTTTACCTCTTATGGACATTTTCACTTTATCATAAGTGTCTTTTTTGTCTATTTCAAAAGCTTCTTCAAACCATCCCCAGCATAGAACTAAATCGGGATCATCTATTGTAATTGAAGCTAACTTCTCCCAATCATCCAATCCTCTAAAAAATATCTTTTGTCCTGTATATTTATTCACCGCTAATAAAGGATTTGTTGTAAATTTCCATTCGTCATAAACTTTTATTTTTTTAGCTGCCCATACTAAGTCTGCATATACACTGTCTTTTATAGTAAGTGCTGTATCTCGCATTGCTAGTAGGCAAGCTCTAGGATATTTTTTTAAAAGTTTCATCCATCTTAATGCTATTGTCTTTGATTTCTTACTACCTTTTGAACCCATTATTATAGCTTCATCGCCTTTAAACTTCCAAAATGTAGCATAACCTTTTCCAACAATTTCTTGCAAACTTATTTTTTCTTTATTCACTGACATCATCTACTAACTCTACTTGTACTGCATTTTTCATATTTACATTTACATCTGTAAACATGCCTAGATGCTTGCCTAGTAATTCCAGAGCTTTTGTTTTATCTAATAATTTTACTTTTTTAGTATCTCCTATTTTTTCTCTGTCCTCTCCATAACCATCATATTCTTCTAATGTTTCAAGCGAGGATATTGCTCCTACTGTTTCATCATCTATATCAGCTATATTTTTTAGTTGTCCACTTTCTGTGTATAGTTTCCTTATATCTAAAAATGCTATTTTAGCTAATTCTTTTACTATCATATCTTGAGTTATTTCAGTTCGTTTTTCTATCTCTTGTTGTTTTTCAGAGATATACTCTTGAACCTTAACATTTCTTAACATTCTGCTCGATGCTGCATTTGCAGTTTCATCTTTTTTACATCTTGGATAAGCGACCTTATATGCTCTAGTTGCATTCAGGTCAATTAAGTATTCATCACAAAATCTCTTTTGTGCATCAGTCATACAAGGTCAACTCCTCTCTCTTTATTTTGATTTCTTTGCCTTATTTGTTTTTTCCGTATCTTTCTCAACAACTATTTGATACTTTGTTCCATACAGTGTTATATATATTTCTCCTTTTTCGTTTGGTTTTACTTTTATTATGCTTGCTTTTTCCATAGCTTCTCATCTCCTCACACTTTCCTCTTCTTTTACAGCCGTTGCAACTATTTTTCATGCAAAACTCAAAATCGTATTTTTTCATTAGCATCACTCTTTAGTATTAAAATATTTATTTATGATTTCTGTAATAATGTCATACGAATTTGAAACAATATCAGCTACATCTTCTTCTACATATTTTTTATCACAATGAGTTATATAATTATCAATATAACAATGTGATAATTCGTGAATTAAAGTAGATTTCTTTCTATCTGTTGGCAAATCTTTATCTATATATATTTTCTGTATATCGCAATATGTAATACCATAATATCTTGTGTCTAGTGACTTTACATTCTCCTCTTCATTCGCTCTTCTTTCATTTTGCATCTTTTTTATTTCACTTTGTGATTTTTCTTCTATTGTCCAACTCCTATTATTTATTTTAAATTCGAACATATTACCTCCATATATTTTTTATACATATAAAAAGAGCTAGTATACTTAATTACTAACTCTTTTATCAGATATATATTAAACTGTTTATGTGAAAGCATTATTTAGCTAATTTATATAAGGCATATTGATTTAAAGATACACCTTCTTTTTCTGCCTCTAAAGACAATCTATAGTGTAATGTTTTTGGTATTCTTACGACAAATTTACCACTATAATCATTTGCCTCTTTTGGCAACGGAATTTCATATCCCGCATCTAATTTAACTTCAATCCATCCTTCCATTGCTTCTCTCAAATTATTGTAAGCTTCTTCAAAAGTATCACCTGTGCTTTGACAGCCATCTAACTCCAAAACGCGTGCATAATAATACGAACCGCTTTCATCTGTAATTGGCTGAATTATATAATTGTATGCCAACCCCATATAATACAATACACTTTTTTGATTTTTCATAATAAAAATCCTCCCTTTATCTAGTATATTCAACGAATAGGTGTTTATTCACCTATTCGTCTCAATACATCTTTCACATACACAGCTTTTAATGGATTCTCATACTTTATAGTTATAACATCTCCACTAGCATTTATAAAATGTCTATGTGATGTTCCGTTTTGCCTTTTTCATAACATATCCATTTTCCTCTAGTATCTTAGCAGCTTCTTCAAATTTGATTCCATTAGGTTGCTGTTTCATCTTCTGTACCAGCTTTTCAATTTTTGACATCTATTATTCTCCTTTCACAAGAATAATTGCTTATGTACTAAGCTTAATGCAATAATACTATATTTAGTACTATATGTCAAGAAGAATTTTTAAAATTTATAAAAAAGAGACTATCTCTGCTCCGATAATCTCTTCTAAAAGAAATTTATTACTATTTCATAGAGTACGTAGAAAAGTTTGTGTAAACTAGCACAATCCTTTCTATGTAAAGAATCAAAAATT
>CAVHNT010000062.1:0-12151 GCA_963637565.1 bacterium | reverse complement strand
ATTTGCAACTTTTTATGTATTGATTTTCTTTCCTATTGCATAAAAAACTTTAATTTATGCGAGAGATTTTCTTCCTTTCAGTCGAAAACTCTCGAGGGACGAAAGAATGAAAATCGAAGATTTTCATCTTTCTTGTGTCTTCTTTCGTATTGCGATTTACTATTGTAAATGGTATAATACACCCTTGAAAGGATGTGTATTTATGGCTTTTGATGGTATAACCACAAAGATGGTTGTAAATGAATTAAATGACAACGTGATAAATAGTCGTGTTGAAAAAATATATATACCAAACAACAATGAATTATGGATTTATTTGCATACTCAAAATAGAAAAAATGTTAAATTGTTAATTTCTGTTGATGCAAACAATTGTAGATTTCATTTAAGTAACGAGTCTAGAAATAATCCAGAAAAAGCACCACAGTTTTGTATGGTACTTAGAAAGCACCTAATCGGTGCAAAATTAATATCCATTGCTCAAATCGGCTTAGACAGAATTGTAAATTTTACTTTTGAAACTATTGATGATTTTGGTGATGTTGTTAAAAAGACTCTAGTTGTTGAACTTATGGGAAAATACAGTAATATAATTTTAATTAGAAATGAAAAAATAGTTGACTCAATACGTCATGTTGATATAACAATGAGTTCTGTAAGAGAAGTTTTACCTTCCAAAAAATATATCGTCCCATCTTCACTTGGGAAATATAATTTTTTAAATATTAATGAAGATGAGTTCATCAACGTAGTATCAGAAAGTGCATTAAAATCAGAATTTGAAAATATTTCGTTAATCAATTTACTCTCAAATTTATTTATTGGATTTAGCAAAGGGTTTGTACAAGCCGTATGCAACTTGCTTTCAATACAGAGTGAATTTTCAAAAGAAAACATTACTGCTGAATTGCTACACACTTTGTATACTAAAATAAATGAAATTATTTCTGAAATTGAACTTAATAAAATATTCTTAAATGCTAATGAAACAGGAAAGGATTATTCTATTGTAGAATGTAACAACTCGCAAAATGATTTTGCAATTTCTAAATTTTTAGATGAGTTTTATTCTTCAAAAGAAAATGCATCACTATTAAAAAGTGCGAAACAAAACTTAAAGCGAGACATTAATGCCAATATTTCTAAAATCACAAAGAAATTAGCTTTAGCACTTAAGACTCTTGAGGATGAACCAAATCTTGAAAAATACAAGCAATATGGCGAAATAATAAGCTCTAACATTTATAAAATGCAAATTGGTATGGATGCACTTGTTACCGAGAATTTTTACAATAACAATGAGCAAATCTCAATTCCGTTACAAAAAAATCTTACACCTTCAAGAAATGCTCAAAATTATTTTAAGAAATATAATAAATTAAAAGGATCTATCTCTCATGCAAAAGAATATAAAAAATCTTATGAAGAAGAACTTGATTATCTAAATTCGGTATTATTTGAAATAGATGAAGCCACATCAATTTTTGAATTAGATGAAATTCATGAAGAAATAATAAGTGCTGGTTATTCAAAAAAGATATCTAAAAAAGGTAAAAAGAAAGATGAACCCTCTACTCCACTTTCTTATGAATTTAATGGTATTAAAATATTAGTTGGTAGAAACAATACTCAAAATGATAGATTGACATTAAAAATGGCAAGAAAAAATTATATTTGGTTACATACTAAAAACATTCATGGTAGCCACGTTATTATAGAAGCGGAAAATATTGACGATGAAACATTGTACTATGCTGCAACACTTGCAAAAGAACACAGCAACGGTAAAAATTCTTCAAAAGTTGAAGTAGACTATACTTTAGTTAAATACGTTCATAAAGAGATTGGTGCAAAGCCAGGAATGGTTGTATATACTGACTATAAGACAGTTATAGTTTAATACTAAAATGATGAAAAGGGGCTGTAAAAAAGTCCCTTTATTTATGAGTTTTGAATTATCCATAAAATTATATATTCACACGCAAGAAAGATGAAAATCTTCGATTTTCAGTCTTTCGTCCCTCGAGAGTTTTCGACTGAAAGGAAGAAAATCTCTCGCATAAATTAAAGTTTTTTATGCAATAGGAAAGAAAATCAATACATAAAAAGTTGCAAATTTGTTACTTTCCTATTACACAAGAAAGATGAAAAGCTTCGATTTTCATTTTTTCGTCCCTCGAGAATTTTCGACCGAAAGGAAGAAAATCTCTCGCATAAATTAATGTTTTTTTGTGTAATAGGAAAGAAAATCAATACATAAAAGGTTGTAAATCTGTTACTTTTCTATTACGCAAAAAAAACGTACCACAAATATAAAAATTATATTTGCAGTACGCTTTCTTCTCTTAAATTTTTTCCTTTTCTTTTTTCATTTTGCTTCTCATCATTTGAATTGCACCGACCGACCTGCCAATCTCTTTAGCAAGTTTATTGTCAGGAATCTCATGTGCCCAAACTTTTCTTCTGTCTTCCTCACTCCAAATTTTATGGTGTTGAGGTGCAAATGCAGTTCTGCCATAATATCGACTTTGTTGTGCTCTCTTGGTGTCGTACCATTTCTGCATATTCTTGTACTCGTTGCGTCTGTTCACTTTGAACATTCTCCTTGTTGCATATGATGAGTAGGTTGGTAAATTTTCTATTTAACCCTCTGATTGTTAAAGTACCAAAACCTTAGGCGGAGAAATTTGAATGAAACTCACAAGCGGGACTCCATACTCCGAAGTTACTTCAACATTTCGCACAAGAAAATACTTTCCGCCGTATTTTACAAGTTCCACCCCATTTTCACTCAATTCACTAAAGATTTCATCAACCATTGACTTTGACAACGTAGCGTATTCTGAATTTTGAGGGTAATAGTGAAATTCACATACTCCTGTCCGTTCATACTCTAGAAACAGCTTTTCAAGGGACTTGTGGGTCGTTTTCACCTTAGTCATTTTGACATTCCTCCTTTTATTTTCTAATACCTCGTTAAAGGTATTATCAACCAACAGCTGATTCAAGTCGTTTTGAAAGTTTCATTAGACGCTCTCTCATATCAATATTTGTTTTGTAGCTTACTTATAATATCACAATTAACATAACTAGTCAATAGAAAAACGCCAATTTATCTATGTTGTCTTTTAATTTTTATATGGTATGCTTTATTTAAGCCAAAAATAAATGTTCGATTAATATTTTAAATCCAATAAATGCTAATATACTTCCACCCATTATTTCAGCTTTACTCTCATATTTATTTCCAAATCGATTTCCTATTTTTACACCAACTAATGACAAAGCAAATGTAACAATAGCTATAACGAATGTAGCCAACAATATATTTACATTAAAGAAAGCAAATGTTACACCAACTGTTAATGCATCTATACTTGTTGCTAATGCTAGAATCATCATGGTTTTAAAATCAACTCTATCATTTGCATTTTTATTTTCATCACCAAAAGCTTCTCTTATCATGTTTATTCCAATAAATTCAAGTAATGCAAATGCTATCCAATGATCTATTCCTGAAATTAAGCTTTCAAAAGTTGAGCCTAAGAAATAACCTATAAGTGGCATTATACCTTGAAATACGCCAAAATATTTTGCTATTATTAATGCTTTTTTTATGTCTAACTTTTTCATTGATAGCCCTTTACAAACTGATACAGAAAAAGCATCCATTGCTAATCCAACACTTATAAAAAATATTTCAATTATATCCATTTTAACGTTAACCTCTTTTATATAATTTACTCTGCTCCGAGGCTCAAGCTTTCTTCTAATACTTCCCATATTACATCTCTGTTGAATTTTGTCTCAGATGAGAATGCAAAAATCAAATCTTTATCAACATCTAAAGCTTCTGCAATCTCATCAACATAGTTTTGAACTTTTGTTTTTGCAATTTTGTCTGCTTTTGAAGTTATCACTATGTATCTATTCCCTGTCGATTTTATATATTCCATCATCATTTTATCGTTGGCACTTGGAGCATGCCTAATATCTACTAATAAGATTACTAGATTTATATTCTTGCAATTACGCAAATATGTTTCTATCGAGTCTCCAACTTTTTTCTGCTCCGCTTTAGACATCTCTGAATAGCCATATCCAGGCAAATCAACAAAATAAAATTTATTATCCATATTATAAAAATTTATTTGTCTTGTCTTTCCAGGAGCACTACTGGTGCGTGCAAGTGATTTTCTATTCACTAAACAATTTACAAATGATGACTTTCCAACATTTGATTTTCCAGCTAGTACAATTTGTGGTAATTTATTTTTAGGATATTGTGCCTTATTCATTACTGATATTTCGAATTTTGGTTCTTTAATTTGCATCCTACTTTCCTCCATTTTATCTTCACTCGTTTGTGTTTTTCATAGATAAAGAAACTTTCTTCTTTTCTAAATCAATCTTAATTACTCGTACTTTTACGATATCACCAACAGAAACAACATCCATAGGATTTTTAACATATTTATCACTCATCTCCGAAATGTGAACTAGCCCATCATTCTTAACGCCTATGTCAACAAAGGCTCCAAAGTCAATTACATTTCTTACTGTTCCTGTTAAAATCATGTCCTCTTTTAAATCTTCCATTTTTAACACGTCACTTCTCAAAATTGGCTTTGGCATGTCTTCTCTTGGATCTCTACCTGGTTTTTGTAACTCTTTTATTATATCTCTAACTGTTGGAACACCTATATCTAATTCTTTTGCAACATCTGCTGGAACAACAGTAGAAAGTTTTGCTCTAATTTCTGCAAGATTTGTTTTTAAATCATCTAATTTAAATCCAATATTATTCAATATCTTTTCCGCAACTTCATAACTTTCTGGGTGAACTGAAGTATTATCTAATGGATTCTTGCTTTCTGGTATTCTTAAGAATCCTGCACATTGCGTATAAGCTGCCGGACCTAGTTTGGAAACTTTCAACAATTCTTTTCTCGTTTTTATCTTACCATTTTCATCTCTATACTTAACTATGTTATTTGCAACTGTTTTGCTAACTCCAGAAACATATTTTAAAAGTGATGGCGTAGCTGTGTTTAAATCAACTCCAACACTGTTAACTGCATCTTCTACAACACCTGTTAAACTTTCATCCAATCTATTCTGATTTACATCATGTTGATACTGTCCTACTCCAATGCTTTTTGGATCTATCTTAACTAATTCAGCAAGTGGATCTTGCAATCTTCTAGCTATAGATATTGCTCCACGAAGTGAAACATTTATATCTGGATATTCTTCTGTTGCAAGCTTTGAGGCTGAATAAACAGAAGCTCCTGCCTCACTAACTATAGCATAATGAATATCATGTTTTACACTCTTTAATAGTTCGGCAACGAATTGTTCAGACTCTCTTGAAGCCGTTCCATTTCCAATCGCAATCATACTAACATTATATTTATTTATTAAGTCCAATAATTTCTTCTTTGCTCCTTCAACATCATTTTGGGGTTCAGTTGGATATACAGTTGTTGTATCTAATAGTTTTCCTGTTTCATCTATAACAGCAATCTTGCATCCTGTTCTATATGCAGGATCAAATCCCATCACGGTTAATCCTTTTAGAGGTGGCTGCAACAATAATTTTTTCGCGTTTTGTCCAAACACTTTTATTGCTTGCTCTTCCGCAACTCCTGTTAGATCATTTCTGACTTCATTTTCAACAGATGGTTTAATAAGTCTCTTGTATGCATCTTCTATAATTTCCTTCAAAACTTCTTCATAAGGACTATCTTTTTTTATTGCTTGTTCAGTTAAATAATTTAGTGCAGGCTCATCAGTTCCATCAATTTTAACTTTTAGAAACTCTTCTTTCTCACCTCTATTAATAGCAAGTATTCTGTGGCTAGGAATTTTTGAAACAGCTTCTGCATAATCGTAGTACATTTCATAAACTGACTTTTCATCTTTTGTAGCTTTTGAAACTATTACACCAACATCATAAATTATCTTTCTAATGTCTTTTCTGTACTCTGCAACATCAGAAATCATTTCAGCAACTATATCTTTTGCTCCAGTAAGTGCATCTTCTACAGAATTAACACCTTTTTCCTCATTTATATATTCTTCAGCAAGTTTAATTAAATCATGTTTCTCTTCTTGATTATAAATAACTAAAGCCAAAGGTTCTAATCCTTTCTCTTTAGCAATAGTTGCCCTTGTTCTTTTCTTTTGTTTATATGGTCTATACAAATCTTCGACTTCGGTCATGGTTTCACTTGATAGGATATTGTTTTTTAGTTCATCATCAAGTTTTCCTTGTTCATCAATAAGTCTTATAACTTCTTCTTTTCTCTTTTCAAGATTTCTTAAATAATTTAATCTGTCAAACATGTCACGAAGTTGTTCATCTGACATTTCACCAGTTTGTTCTTTTCTATATCTTGCGATAAAAGGAATTGTATTTCCTTCATCTATAAGTTTTATCGCATTTTCAACTTGAAAAGGTTTTAGTTTAAACTCTTTTACCAAACGTTCATTTATTTGTTCCATAGACTTCTCCTTTTTTATTATATTTAGTTTTGCATTATCAATATAGTTATCTCAATATTATAAAATTTTTCCATCAACACATTCCAATATTATTGTAACAGGTCCCATATTTGTAAATGTTATGTGCATATCTGCACCAAAAGAACCAGTAGCAACTTCAATTCCTATTTTTTCTTTGCAATATGCTACAAAATATTCATATAATTCGTTTGCATATTTAGGTTCTGCTGCATTGATAAAACTAGGTCTGTTTCCATGATGTGAATCAGCATACAAGGTAAACTGTGAAACTATATGTAAAGCACCTTTCTTATCCATTACAGATAAATTCATCTTTCCATTATCATCTTCAAATATTCTAAGCTTAGAAATCTTTTCTGCCAAAACTTCTGCATCCTTTTTGGTATCATTATGTGTTACCCCAAGTAACACCAAAAGTCCTGAATCTATTTTCGAATATATCTTTTCATCTATTCGAAGTTCAGAATTAACAACTCTTTGTACTACAGCCTTCATTTTTTCTCCTTAATAACAATTTTTATGTTTTTGTATTTAATTCATCAAATTAACAAAAGGATGAGCCTGAATACAAATGCCAAATCAAGTTCATCCTAAAAATTTCACTACTCATCTTTATATCTATTTTTAAAAACTTCTTTAATAATATTTCTTCTGGTTTCTATTTCATCAACAAAAATAAGTATCGGTATATTTACAGCTAAACATATCATATCAAAGTTCATGTTAAATCTAAAGTTGGCTTCATCAAAGCGGTCACGAGATAAAGCATGTAAAATAAACAATGCTATATTAACTATAACAGATGTTAAATTAAACCACGCCTTTTTTCGTATACATCCAATTGTACTCATTACCGCATAAAACGCTACAAATGCTATATATATAGCATCATTAGTGCAATCCAACAATAACATTAAACCAAACTCCTACTCTTCCTCATCCCAGTTATGCCAAATCTCTTGAATGTCGTCCAAGTCTTCTAATTTTTCTACAATCAAGCCCATTTTTCTTGAACCCTCTTCATCTAAATGCATATAGTTTTGAGGAACCATTTTAACTTCAGCTTCTAAATATTCAATTCCTTTACCTTCTAAATATTCTCTAACACTTGAAAAATCTTCTGGTTTTGTTGTAATTTCATAGTATTCATCATCAGTTTCCATATTATCAGCACCAGCTTCTAATATTTCAAGCATTAACTCGTCTTCAGAAAGCTTTGTGGCTGTTTTTTCTATGACAATTACTCCTTTTTTATCAAACATCCAACTTACAGAACCGTTTGTTCCTAGATTTCCACCAAATTTATCTAAAATGTGTCTTACATCTCCGGCAGTTCTGTTTCTATTATCAGTCATTGCTTCTATTATTATGGCAACTCCATTTGGTCCATATCCTTCATAAACAATATCTTCATAATTTGCAGAATTTCCGTCACCTGCTGCTTTTTTAATACTTCTATCTATATTATCGTTAGGCATATTATTTGCTTTACATTTTGCTATAACATCACGAAGCTTTGAATTTCCAGCTGGATCAGGACCACCTTCTTTAACTGCAACTAATATCTCTCTTCCTAATTTTGTAAAAACCTTTCCTCTTTGAGAATCTGATTTTTCTTTCTTGTTTTTAATATTATTCCATTTGCTGTGTCCTGACATTTTTTCTCCTCCTTTAATATTCATATATCAGCTATTCGGTATTTTATCACACTTTTACTTTCTTTGGTAGCTTTTTTTCACTAAGAAGCTATAAAAATTTTGATTTTTCTCTAATTATCACAAGAAAGTTGAAAAACAAAGAATGCACTATGACCATTTTCAGCTAATATTTAATGTGCGTCATACCAAGTTGTGCCATAATTTGCATCAACTTGCAAAGGAACTTTCATTTTAACAACATCTTGCATATTTCTAATAAGTAGTTCTTTAACGACATCAAATTCATCTTGCTTTGTTTCAATAACAAGTTCATCATGTACTTGCAATATTAATTTTGATTGTAACTTTTTTTCTTCTAATTCGTTTTCTATATTAATCATTGCAATTTTTATAATATCTGCAGCAGTTCCTTGAATTGGTGCATTCATTGCAACACGTTCTCCAAATTGTCTAACATTATAATTATTTGATTTTATTTCTGGTACATATCTTCTTCTACCCCAAAGTGTTTCAACATATCCATTTTCTTTACACAATTTAACACTATTATCCATGTATTCCTTTATTTTTGGATATGTTTCAAAATACTTTTCGATATACTCTTTAGCTTTTTTACGAGAAGTTTTAATATTGGTAGCTAATCCAAAATCGCTTATTCCATAGACTATTCCAAAGTTAACAGCTTTTGCTTCACTTCTCATCTGCTTTGTGACCTCTTCTAGTGGGACATTAAAAACTTGTGATGCAGTTACAGCATGTATATCAACGCCAGAATTAAAAGCATTTATCATTGTCTCATCGCCAGACATATGTGCAAGCACTCTAAGTTCAACTTGCGAATAATCTGCATCAAGAAGAACATACCCATCTCTTGCAATAAACACTTTTCTTAATTCTCTTCCTAACTCTGTTCGTATAGGAATGTTTTGAAGATTAGGTTCTGTGCAACTAATCCTTCCAGTGGCTGTAACAGTTTGATTAAACTTAGCATGTATTCTATGAGTATCAGAATTTATAAGTCCTATCATACCATCAACATATGTGGCTTTTAATTTACTCATAACTCTGTATTCAAGTATTTTATCTACTATTGGATGTTCTGGTGCTAATTTTTCAAGCACTTCACTATCTGTTGAATAACCATTTTTAGTTTTCTTTATTATAGGAAGATTTAATTTTTCAAAAAGCACTTCTCCCAATTGCTTAGGAGAATTTACATTAAACTCTGTTTGAGCTAAATCCCAAATTTCTTTTGTTAATTCATCTACTTTTTTATTTAACACAACAGAATACTCTTTTAACATATTAGAATCAACTAAAACACCAGTGTATTCCATCTCTGCAAGTACTTTCATAAGTGGCATTTCCACTTCATAAAATAATTTATACTCTTCTCTTTGCTTCAATGCTTCTTCATATTTTTCTTTACACATATAAATATATTTTGCGTATTTACACATTTTTTCAGATAACTTATTTTCATCAAGTGCATTATTAAAACCATCAAAAGATAATTGTGTATTTGACTCATCCTCATCTAATAGAATATTCAATTCTTCTAAAATTAAATCGTTCAATTTGTATGTTGACTTTGTTGGATTTAACAGATACGCAGCAATTGTTATATCAAACATCATATTTTTTGTTTTAATATCTTTTTGTTTTAGTTTTAAATAATCAATCTTCTCTTCATATCCTATTTTTAAAATATCATTATCAAATACTTTTTTCAATTCATCATTCTTAGGTGTTCTTGTATAATATGCAACGCCATTCAAATATACCGCTAATCCATCATCATTCCAATAATAAGAAAATTCTTTTACGCCATCTAAATTCAATTCGTTAAAGTTTTTAATTATCAACGGCTCATCTTTTACTTCATTAACATTTGATTGTGTACACTCTTTAAGCTCAAGCTTATCAATAAAAGATTTTAATTGAAGTTTTAAAAACAAGTTATAAAGTTCGTCATTATTAAATTTTTTTTTCGAAATCTCATCTTCATTAATCTCGATAGGCACTTCTCTATATATAGTTCCAAGTTCTTTAGATAAATAGGCAAGGTCCTTATTTGCAAGTATTTTTTCTTTTAGTTTTCCCTTTATTCCATCAAGCTCTTTACCATTCTCAAGAGCATCATAAATTGCATCTATATTATGATATTTAGTAATTAATGAAAAAGCTGTTTTTTCACCGACTCCAGGAACTCCAGGAATGTTATCTGATGAATCACCCATCAAGGATTTTGTTTCAATAAACTCTTTTGGAACAATACCAAATTTTTCATTAACAACAAATGGTGTATAATCTGTACTCTCTGTTTTTCCCATTCTTGTCGTTGGAATTCTAACTGTAACATTATCTGAAACAAGCTGAAGAGCATCTCTATCCCCTGTAAGTAAAAGTACTTCAATATCATTGTCCTCACCATATTTAGCTAAAGTACCTAAAATATCATCAGCTTCATATCCCTCAATTTCAAGAATCTTTATATTCATAGCTCTTAAAATATCTTTAATGATAGGCATTTGCATACGCAACTCATCAGGCATGCCTTTTCTTGTAGATTTATATCCATCATATTTCTTGTGTCTAAAAGTTGGAGCTTTTAAGTCAAAAGCAACGCAAATATAATCTGGTTTTTCATCATTTAATAACTTTAATAAGATAGATAAAAAGCCAAATATTGCATTTGTATACGTTCCATCAGATGTCATAAGTAACTTCGAATTCATAATTCCATAAAAGGCTCTATTCATTATACTATTACCATCAATTGCAACTAACTTTTTCATAAATCTTTCCTCTCTAAAATAACGTTGTAATATTATTATTTCGTATTATTTTCATCATACAAAGTCCCTATGTCTAGTCATGCAAAATATCAACACTGAAATTACGTAAACAATTACTCAACTTTTATTAACTCATATTTTCTTGTTCCAAAGCCAAGTTCACTCGCAGCTTCTATAGTATGAACACCATTTTGTCTTTCAACTCTTTCAACAAAGTGATTTTTTCCAGGATCTTTTGAATTATATATTAAGTCTATACATGCCTGATCTATTGCTATCGGATCTAAGCTTGCAAGGATTCCAATATCTTTCATGCAAGGATCTTCTGCAACAGCACAGCAGTCACAATCAACTGACATATTGCACATAACATTTATATATGCAATTTTCCCTTTAAACATATTATGAACAGAAGATGCAGCATCTGCCATAGCCTCTAAAAATCTATCTTGTTTAGCAATATTATCCCACAACTTTTCTTGTTCTTTAACAACGCCAGCAGAATGAATCCATGATTTACCTGCAGAAGAAGCACACCCTATTGATAATTGCTTTAATGCTCCACCATAACCACCCATTGGATGACCTTTAAAATGTGATAAAACAAGCATAGAATCATAATTTTCAATATCTTTACCTAAATAATTTTCCTTAATTACTTTTCCGTTTGGAATATCTATTTTAATATCTTCTTTAGCATCCATAATGTCAACATTAAAATATTTGCTCCAACCATGTTCTTTCATTAATTCAACATGTTTTTCAGTAGTATTTCTAGCCCCACCATAAGCTGTATTACATTCAACAACAGTTCCATTTACCTTATTAATTATTGGCTTTACAAATTCAGGTCTAAGATAATTTTGGTTCCCCTGCTCACCTGAATGTAATTTAACAGCTACTTTACCTGGTAATTCAACACCTAGTTTTTCATATATTTTCACTACATTTTCTGGTGTAATTTCTTTTATAAAATATACTTTTGCTTTTTCCATAAAATCAATCCTTTCAATCATTTTTTCGTTCACATTATATCATATAAATACTATAATAACCAACAAAAACAAAAAATATTAATTCACAATTTGTTAGTTTCCTATTACACAAGAAAGATGAAAATCAAAGATTTTCATTCTTTCGTCCCTCGAGAGTTTTCGACCGAAAGGA
>CAVHNT010000061.1:0-8432 GCA_963637565.1 bacterium | reverse complement strand
TATATTCAAATACAGACAAGGGATTGGTAGCAAGAAGTATGACAATAGAAGATTTGAATGAAGCAACAGGATACATAGAACCAACAAACAACGAAAGATATGCATGGTATCCAGCAGATACACCAGATGCTGAATTAGAAGATGTGGTGGCAACAAATGGAAAAGTATACACGGCTAAAAAGCATACAGCATCATTAGCAACAGGAGTAGATAAACCAAGATTTTATACATGGGATGATGCAAGTGGAGTAACGCATACAGCAGCAAATGAGAATGATTATAAAGAGTTAAAGAGTGCAAATGAACCAATATTAGTATCGCAAACATGGTATGGCTATAATCCGGGAGAAGGTAATGCAGTAATAAATAGTATTTTAGGAGGAAGTAAAACGAATATTGGCTGGCTGGCTTCATCGTTCGTTTCCTTTTATCCTAATTACGAGTTTGCTTTCTTCGGTATGCGTGGTGCACTTTCTGGCTATTCGTACGGCGGCTTCTTGTGCATTTCTATCGCTGATGAGGGCGGACCGGCGTGTGGTCTTCGCCCTGTAGTACAATTTAGTGCAAAATTATTAGATATATCCGACACAACTAAAACAGGCACAGAGTCAGCCCCATGGGAGATTAAATAGTTTTGAAGTTAAAATAATTGAAAATAAAAATACATTTTATAAATTAAGTAAGATTAAAAATTGAAAAAATAATTAAATAAAATAAACTGAATCCGAGTTGTTAGATAAAAATATGTAACTGTATCTTTGTGATTATGGTGCATAGCAAGATTTGACAATAAGGGTTCAGTTTTTTTGATTGAAAAATATGCGAACGTATGTTAGAATGTATCTTGGATATGTATGTAAAATCTGTTTTGGAGGGTAATATGTTAGACTATATAGAAATAAGGGGAGCAAGGGTTAATAACCTAAAAAATATAAATGTAAAGATTCCTAGAGATAAGCTTGTTGTAGTTACTGGATTAAGTGGTTCCGGCAAGTCATCTCTTGCATTTGATACAATTTATGCTGAGGGACAACGTAGATATGTGGAGAGTTTATCATCTTACGCAAGACAATTCTTAGGTATAATGGAGAAGCCAGATGTTGATTATATAGAAGGACTTTCTCCTGCAATATCGATAGACCAAAAAACGACTTCTAAAAATCCACGTTCTACTGTTGGAACTGTTACGGAAATATATGATTATTTGAGGCTTATGTATGCTAGAATCGGTGTTCCACATTGTCCAAAATGTGGTAAGGAGATTAAACAACAATCAATTGACCAGATAATTGATGCTATTATAGATTTGGGCGAAGGTACTAAAATTCAGATACTTGCGCCAGTTGTAAGGGGCAAAAAAGGCGAGTATACTAAATTAATAGAAGATGCTAAAAAAGAAGGTTTTGTAAGAATCAGAGTTGATGGAACAACTTATGATTTGAGTGAAGATGAAATAGAAATAAGCAAAACTAAAAAACATAACATTGAAATTGTTGTTGATAGAATTGTCGTAAAGGAAAGTGCGAGAAACAGGATTAGCGATTCTGTTGAAACTGCTTTAAAACATGCAAATAAGCTTGTTTTAATAGATGTAATTGACGGAAATGAAATTCTATTTTCACAGAATTATTCTTGCCCAGATTGTAATATAAGTATAGAAGATTTATCACCAAGATTATTCTCTTTTAACAATCCTTTTGGTGCTTGTCCAACGTGTAGTGGACTTGGTGTGTTACTTAAAATGGATGAAGATTTGATTGTGCCAGACAGAAATGTATCGCTATTGGATGGCGGTTTAAAAGGTATGGGTTGGAATCAGTCAAAAGAAAACAACATGGGTATAATGTACTTAAAGGCTTTAGGAGAGCATTATCATGTTGATGTTTCAAAACCAATTAAAGATTTACCAAGGGACTTTATGGATAAAGTTTTATATGGTACTGGTGATGAAAAGTTAGATTTTAGATATGAAAGTTCTACTGGTGTTAGAAACTTTACTGCACCTTTTGAAGGTGTAATTAATACTATGGAAAGAAGATATAGAGAGACATCTTCTAATGGTATGAGAGAATTTTACGAAATGTACATGACAGAATCACATTGCTATGAATGCAACGGTGCAAGACTTAACAAATCTGCACTTGCTGTTACTGTTGGTGGCAAGAATATATATGAACTTACATCAATGTCAGTTACAGAGATTAAAAAGTTTATTGAAAATTTGAAACTTACAGAAAAAGAAAAGATAATTGCACAACAAATTGTGAAAGAGTTAAATGCAAGGTTGCAATTCTTAATTGATGTTGGTCTTGAGTATTTAACTCTATCTAGAAATGCTGGAACACTATCCGGTGGCGAAGCACAAAGAATTAGACTTGCAACTCAAATTGGCTCCGGGCTTATGGGCGTTTTATATATACTTGATGAACCAAGTATCGGACTTCATCAAAGAGATAATGAAAAGCTTATTGCAACACTAAAAAAATTGAGAGATTTGGGAAATACTTTAATAGTTGTAGAACATGATGAAGATACAATGTATGCTGCGGACCATATTATAGATATTGGACCAGGTGCGGGTGTGCATGGTGGAAATGTTGTTGCGGAAGGAACTGCAGAAGAATTAAAGAAGAATCCTAATTCAATTACAGGAAAGTATTTAAGTGGAGAGTTGAAGATTTTAGTCCCTGAGAAAAGAAGAAGAGGAAATAAAAAATATCTTGAAATAATTGGTGCTACTGAAAATAACCTAAAGAATATTGATGTGAAAATACCACTTGGCAAAATGGTTGCAATAACTGGTGTTTCTGGTTCTGGTAAGTCATCACTTATTAATGGAGTATTATACAAAAAACTTGCAAATGAGCTAAATAGAGCCAATCTAAAACAAGGAAAATATAAAGAAATAAAAGGAATTGAAAACCTAGACAAAGTAATTGCAATAGATCAATCGCCAATAGGTAGAACACCACGTTCGAATCCAGCAACGTATATTGGCGTGTTTGATTTGATAAGAGATTTATTTGCAGAAACAAATGAAGCTAAAATGAGAGGATATTCTAAGGGAAGATTTAGTTTTAATGTTGCAGGAGGAAGATGTGAATCTTGTGAGGGCGAAGGTATCGTAAAAATAGAAATGCACTTTTTATCTGATGTATATGTTCCTTGTGACGTGTGTGGAGGAAAGAGATATAATAGAGAAACTTTGGAAGTTAA
Source organism: bacterium (assembly GCA_963637565.1). Lineage (GTDB taxonomy): Bacteria > Bacillota > Clostridia > TANB77 > UBA1234 > UBA1234. The sequence goes on along the minus strand of CAVHNT010000061.1, from coordinate 5,216 downwards.
ATATAAGGGCAAAAATATTTATGATGTCTTAAATATGACTGTTGAAGAGGCTTTAGATTTCTTTACAAATGTTCCTAAAATTAAGAATAAGATTCAAACACTTTATGACGTTGGATTAGGTTATATAAAACTTGGACAATCTTCTACAACTCTATCTGGTGGTGAAGCTCAAAGAGTTAAACTTGCAAATGAGTTGTGCAAGAAATCTACAGGAAAGACAATGTATATTTTAGATGAGCCAACTACAGGACTACACATAGCTGACATTCATAAACTAATTGAAATACTTGATAGATTAGTTGACGCTGGTAATAGTATGCTAATTATTGAGCATAATTTAGATATTATTAAAATAGCAGACCATATTATAGATTTGGGCCCAGAAGGTGGAATAAATGGTGGACAAATAATTGCACAGGGAACACCAGAAGAAGTAGCAGAAGTTGAAGGGTCTTATACAGGTAAATTCTTAAAGAAATATTTGAAAAAATAATGATAAATGTGACTATTTCTTTTTATGAAAGATAGTCACATTTTTTTAATGATATCTGTATACTCTTTATGTTTTCTTTACATAAGCAAACTTGCAAACCCTTGGGAGAGTAAGACTTAAATGACGAATTTAGTCTTTGACATTACTACAAAAGTGTGCTATACTTGAGGCATACTGAAGAATAGAGGGGTGGTTATTGTGGGTATTGAAAAAAGCAATATTAATGAGGTAAAGAAAAATATAGAAGATTGTGTTGGTCAAAAAGTACTACTTCGTGGAAGTCTTGGTAGAAACAAAAGTTTCGAAAAGCAAGGCACCCTTGTTAACACTTATCCCAATATATTTGTAGTAAAGATGGATGATAGCCAAAGAAACGTTACATACAGTTACACAGATGTACTAACTAAATCAGTTGAATTAGGAATTGAAAGTAATGGGGGATATAATTCAATTCTTGACACAATGGCTCCAAAAACGAATTTTTAAAGAGAACTATTATTGGTTCTCTTTTGTTTTCAAATGATATGATTATATTATATATAATAATTTCATATACAATTGAATATAAAATGTTGAAGATATAATTTTAAAACTTTATATCTTCTTTTTTTATCTGCTTGTTCTAAAAAAAAATCTCTCCTAATATATTTGAAGTAGTACATACCAAAATATTAGGAGGGATTTTTTATGAATATAGAAACTATAAACCAACCAATAAATATGACGAAGTTAGTTGGAAGTGAAAAGAAAACTAAAGTAATTGAAGGTGATGTTAATGTGCCTGATATAAAGCCAGACATATTAAGTTTAACATGTGTTGAAAATGAAGTTTTCGTAACTAAACAAGAAATATTAGATGGAAAAGTAAATGTGGAAGGCACAATGGAAGTGTGCATAATTTATATGTCTGAAGATGAATATGGATCTTTTAAGAATTTAACTGGTAGTTTCAATTTTACAGAATCTTTTAATATGAATGAAATTAATGAAAATTCAATAGTTGACCTGAAGGTGTTTAAAGGACCAATAGAGTGTAAAGTTGTAAATGGCAGAAAGGTAAATATTAAGTCACCTGTAACGTTGGATATAAGAGTTATGAATACAGCTGAATGCAATATTGCAAAGGATGTTGTAAATGAAAAAAATCTTGAGTTACAAAAGAAAAGCATTAATTTAAATGTGTTGCAAAATTGTAAAATGCAAGACATAGATATACAAGAGAATATAAGCCTTGACGAAGGTTCAAAGCCGATAGGAGAATTGTTAAAGTGCTCATTAAAAATAACGAATGAAGATTACAAGATTAGTTATAATAAAATTTTTGCCAAAGCAGATGCTGTTGTAAAGATAATATATGTTGCTGATGATGAAACGCAAAGCATAGAATCATTTGAAACCTCAATACCAGTAATGGGATTTATTGATTACGAGGGAATAAGTGATAATATGGAAGTCACTCTTGATTATTGTGTAAGATCTTATTGCATAAAACCATTGTATCAAGATTTAAAATCACTAAGCTTTTCTGTTGATGGAAAAATTGGAGTTAGGGTATGTGCTTATCAAAAAGAATCAACTGAAATAATAGATGATATATATTGCCCAGATTGTAATTTAAAGTGTGAATATGAGAATGTAAGATTATTGCAAAATATAATTAACCAAACAGATAATGTTGAAATTAATCAAGGTCTATTAATACCTGAATTAGACAATATTAAGATTTTAAATATTAATGCACAGCCTAATATAAATACTAAAAATGTTTTAGATGGAAAGATTGCATTAGAAGGAAATGTGAATTTTGATATACTAAACTATAATGAAAATAAAAAAGTGCTTGAGGACAAAAAGATGGAATTGCCATTTGCTCAAGTTGTGAAAGTTCCCAATTTACAAAGTGGAATGAATGTAGATGTAGAAATGAATATAAGAAATATAGAGTTTGCAAAAGTAGATCCTAGTCAAATTCAAATGAAATTGGATGCAAATGTTGTAACTCGTGTTAATAAAGAAGAAAAACTTAACAGTATAAAAAGCATTGAATCATCAGAGGAGGCACTTCCAGAAATGCCAAGTATTGTTATATATTATGTGAAAGCGGGAGATGCTCTTTGGAACATTGCAAAAAGATATAGAACAACTGTAAATGAAATAATGAGTTATAACGAATTAAAGGATGATAAGATATATCCAAATCAGCAACTTATAATACCAAAAAGAAATAGTAAGATGACAGCAACTTTATTATGATATGGAAGAGCGTTTTGGATTTAATAATCACAAAAAGGAAATTTATATATTGGAGTATTTAGCGGTAGTATTAGCAATTTGGTTAGCCTTTGAATTAATTACATATTTAGCAGAACCAACAATAATGGAACTTTGTAAAGTCAGAGCAGAAAGTCTTGGCATATCAATATCAAATAAAGCTGTTCAAGAAGTCATGAATGATGTTGGATATTTGGACTTAATAATATTAGATAGAGATTCAAATGGAAAGATATTAGCACTTCGTGCAAATGTAATAGAAATGAATAGAATTGCAACTGAAATATCAATTAGGATTCAAGAAATGAATAATGAATTGAAAGAATCTTTTGTGAGAATACCAATAGGAAACTTTACTGGAAATGCATTACTAGCAGGAAGAGGCCCGGCTTTAGAAGTTAAGTTAATTCCAACAGGAACAGTAAGTATAGAATTCAAGACTGAATTTATATCAACAGGAATAAACCAAACACGTCACAGAGTATACCTGGAGATAAAAAGTAAAATGGGAATAGTAGCTCCATTTACAAGTGAAAGAGTAGAAGTAGTAAATCATGTAAATGTTGCTGAAACAGTATTAATAGGGGATGTGCCAGATACATTTTACAATTTAGAAGGATTAGAAGAATTATCGCCAGATACTTCACTTAACTTGTGGCAGTAATCGTAAGATAATAAAAGGACTATACAAACAATGTAACAAAATGTATAATTATATTAATTAAAAAATGTGAGAGGTGAAGTGTTGAAATGGATGGAAGAGTTGAAGCAGAACTAAGAAAATGTGGGATAGATGTAAACTCTAAATTTTATGATTATATTGGACGCAGTATAGCTTTGGGCATTAAGATGAATGAAATAATAAGCAAAGTTAGAAATTCGGCAGACGTAGTAAGGAACATAGAAAATGATTTAGTTAATATCCAAAAGGTTAATAATCAGATAATTAAAACTAGATATTCACATTATAATATGCTTAGAAATGCTGGAAGCAGTAGACCAATTGAAGCAAAGCTGGATGCAAATGGAAAATCATATATGGATAGTAAAGTCTTAATAAATTCTGATAATAGAACATATATGGGTGCAAAACAGATAGATGAAAGTTTGAAATTGGGAGACCTTATTCAAGCAAGATATGTTGCACAAATGATGGATAAAGATTTAAGAGCCATTTTAGATATGGATATCAGAGTGAAAGAACAAAGCAAAAGTATGGAAAACATTTATGAAGATCCAAATAGGCATTACACACCGAAAGGCACAACTGCAACGCAAATGGCAACTCAAAAAAGAAAATTGAATAAGAAGAGGGTTGCAGGTGTTGCAGCCGCCGCATTACTTTTAATTGTTGGAATAAACAAAGCAACAACTACAAATAATCCATCAATAGAGACAAACAAATATTTCCCAGTCAATTACCCTCCATATGAGCAACATATTGAAGATAATGGATATACTACGCCTAGTTATGCAACTCAAATCTTAACACCACAACCAACACAAGAAGTGAAACCAACAGCAACACCAGAAACAAAGGTAGTTACCCCTGCTGCTACTGAATATAAAGATCCACATCAACAATATTTAGAAATAATTGAGAAGAGGAATACTAAAGAGATTGGCCCATATGAATCTAGACTCGAAAAAATGTCGCCAGAGCTTATTTCATACTTAGCAAATGCAATTAAAGAGGGAGATAAAAATCTTCCAACAACAATATCTTCATTTGTAATCTCTTCGAATGAAAACAGCGACAAAGAAACGGTGAGAAAATTTTTAAGAAGAATGGACTCTGTAGCAGAAAATGACAAAGATCCATTTATAGTTGCATATCATGTTGGACCAGTATTGGATACTTTGATAAAATATGACATTATGCAGAACAATGGTGACATATCCATGGATGAATTGGATTTCTATTTCAAATATGGTTCAAGGCAAAATGCTGTTGCAGTCTCATTGCAAAAAGTAAAAGTGAATTCAAGAGGATATAAAGAAAGAGTGAAAGGTGCAAAATATTTTATAAATGGCGATACAAAATCTAAGAGTAATTTAGTCAAATTAAGTTTAGCTAGAGGAACACTTGCATATGTACTTGGTGAGGGAGATGAAAAGGCTAAAATCGGATTTACAGAAATATCACAAAACTCTGTTATCAATGAGGCTTTAAGTGTTGCCCAAAATGGTATGTTGGATCTTATAGACGACATAGAACGTGGAAATGAGATGGATAGATAAATAAATATAAAGAAACCCCTAACAGTTGCTTGAGGACTGTTAGGGGTTTTATAATAATATATAAAATATTATCTCTTACAGAATTACATTGGTTGATATTTAGGCGATTTTAAGAAATTTGTTGAGTATGTAGAAAAAACTGTGTAAACTAGCACAATCCTTTCTATGTTAGAATAAATATAAACATAGGAGGGATTTTTTTATGGGAGAT
>CAVHNT010000060.1:0-2813 GCA_963637565.1 bacterium | reverse complement strand
ACCAATATCTCCTCATCAGTTATTTGTTCATTAAATATATTTATTTAAGGTTTCATTTAGATCTTCCCATTCAGACATTTTTTCATCTATGATTTTTTGTGCTTCTTTTATTTTTTCTTGTATTTTAGTTAGCTCCAAATAATCGGAACATATTTCTTCCTTAAGCATTTCATTATTTAAAGTTTCTATCTCATCTTCCTTGCCTGATATTTCTTCCTCAATTTTTGAAATCTTATTTTTCAATTTATTGATTTCTTTTTTGACAAAATATTCATTAACCTTTGGCTTAGCCTCTTTTTGAATCTTCTCCTCTATTTTCTGCTCTTCTTCAGCTCTTTTTTCTGAATATTCTTCATAATTTCCATCAAAATATGTTACTTTTCCGTTTTCAAATATTAATAATGAGTCTGCAATTTTATTTACAAAATATCTATCATGAGACACAAAAATCAATGTTCCTTCATATTCCTTCAAGACATTCTCTAAACTTTCTTTTCCTATTATATCCAAGTGATTTGTAGGTTCATCAAGTAGCATTAAGTTTGGTCCTCTTTTAAATATTTCGCAAAGTTTAAGTCGTACCTTTTCACCACCAGATAAAACTTCAATTTCTTTAAAAACATCTTCTCCTGTGAATAAAAAAGATGCCAAAGCACTTCTAACCTCTCTATCATTAAGTGCAGGAAACTTACTTTGAAATTCATCAAATATAGTGTTTTTACTGTTTGAAAAAGCAAGCTCTTGGTCAAAATATTCTTTTTCAACATTATACCCAAACTCAAATTCTCCAGATATTTCTTTTACTTTTCCCATAAGTGTTTTTAATAATGTCGATTTTCCGATTCCATTTGCTCCAATAATAGCAAGCTTTTTCCCTTTTAAAACATCAAAAGAAACTTTTGCAAGAACATTATCGTATCCAATTTCCAAATTCTTAACACTTAAAACATTTTTTCCACTTTCTTTTTTTAATGTGAAGTTGGTATGAAAAGTTCTCATATCATATCTGTTTGGTTCTTCTATTTTTACCATTCTTTCAACTTGTTTTAATTTTGAAAGAGCCATCTTAGCCTTAGTTGGTTTATATCTAAATCTGTCTGCAATAGCTGTTAATCTTTTAATCTCCTTCTGTTGAAATTCAAAATCTTTTAATTGTTTCTCATAATTCATTCTTTTTTGCATTTCAAAAGCAGAATAATTTCCTTTATATTCTGTAACCGCAGCATACTCTATCTCATATACCTTATTTACAATCTTATTCAAAAACATTCTATCATGAGATACAATCACAATAGCTTTAGGATAGTTTTTTAAATAACTTTCAAGCCACTCTATAGTTTCAATATCTAGATGGTTAGTAGGCTCATCAAGTAAAAGTATGTCTGGCTTGCTGATTAAAAGTTTTATAAAAGCAATCCTCGTTTTCTGACCACCAGAAAATTCACTAATTCTTCTTTGTTCATCATCAGCAGAAAAACCAAACTTGCGAATTATAGTTTGATATTCTTTTTTATATGTATATCCGCCAATTAACTCATACTTATCCCTCGCAGATGTATACGCCTCAATTAGTTTTTCATCGGTGCTTTGCTTTAATTTATCTTCTAATACTTTAATTTTTTCTTCCAACTCAATAATCGGTTTGTACGCTTTTAAGACTTCGTCAAGAAGTGTATTACTTTCGTTAAATTCAATTTGCCTTAAATATCCTATTACAGGATTTCCTTGTTTAAATACATTAAACTTTTCTTCTCCGATTCCTTCCTCAAGCATATCATTATTTATAATTGCATTCAGTAGAGTAGTCTTTCCAGCACCATTTCTACCAACAATTGCGACTTTATCTTTTTCTTTAATTTCAATATCTATCTCTTCAAGTATCGTATCAGCACCGTATGAAACGGCACCATTTACTATTCTATAATTCATCCCTTATATCAATCCTTATCATTTTTGTAAATACAATTCAATTTCATTACACATAACAAATATCATTACTAAAGACTTTCTTTATCACTAGCAGCAATTGTGTTTTCTTGCATCTTATATATTTCTTCTTTTGAAAATTGCTTATGATAATCCACATAATCTTGTTTTAAAATCATTGTCACAGTATTATTCTCTAACTCTATGTTTGAGTATATATTGCTTATATCAGATGTTTCTTTAATTCCATCATAATATTTCTTTGCATCCTCATCCGAAGCACATTCCTCGACAATTTCTATTTTATACACATCTCCAGACTCATCAAACAAATATTTAAACGTGGTTGTTTCATCATTTGAACGAGCAATTAGTATTATATCATTATCGCCACTAGTCAATTGATATGTATACTTTTCTTTTTCATCTTGTGTATTATTATTTGTTTTACTATCATTTGTTGAAAAATATTTACTATACACGCCACTTACAACATATGCAAATATCGTTACAATCATTAAAATAAGAATTATTTTTGTACTTTTATTCATAATCATCCTCCAAACACTAACAATAAAGAAAGATAAAAGCCGAAATTTTTCCACTAATAAAATAATGGAAATCTCGCACATAAATCTATCATTTTGTAATTATACTACTCAACAAGTCATTTGGCAAGAAATAGGCATAAACAGTATATTTATTACTTAAACCAGAATTTACTTTTTTAAGTAACCACAGTATATTTATCAAACTAGAAATAATAAGGTGTACAATTTGCTGGTTATGGAGCACACTGTGCTCCATACATACAAGAAAGATGAAAATCTTCGATTTTCATTCTTTCGTCCCTCGAGAGTTTTCGACCGAAAGGAAGAAAATCTCTC
>CAVHNT010000059.1:0-41168 GCA_963637565.1 bacterium | reverse complement strand
GACTATATCTATGTTCATCCGACATTTTTATACGAATCAATTTTGACATTTTTAAGCTTTTTATTTTTGGTAAATTTGTCAAAAAAGAAAAAGTTTAAAGGACAAATTTTTTATCTTTATATGATTTTGTATGGAACAACAAGGTTTTTCGTAGAAGGACTAAGAACAGATTCTTTAATGTTTGCAAATTTTAGAATTTCACAGGTCTTAAGCTTAGTATTTGTCGTAATATTTGGAATTATATATTATGAAAAAATAAAAGGTCGACGAAATGTTTAATTGCCTAGTTGACATCTTTTGCAATTTACTGTAAAGTAAAATTAAAGAAATAGATGAGGAGGAATTTTTATGCTAAATGAAAAAATTGAATCATTAAGAGAATTACTTAACCAATTAGTAGAAAACAATGCCCCATACGAAGAAATATATAGAGTAAGTGTTGAACTAGATAAATATATCACCATGTATTACGAGCAAGAGCTTGTTTAAAAAATACAGCAAACAAAAGATAAAGGAGTGATTACAAATGAATGAACAAGAGGTTCAAGAAAAAGTAGATATGCTAATTGAAGAAATGACGCCTGAAAATATAGCAACGTTGTCTGATGAGAATCTAGAAAGATTAATGGATTTATTGGATAAGGTTGAAGAAATACTTGAGGGCTAAGTTAAATACGACCTTTGAAATTTAAAGTTTTAATTTTCAAAGGTTGTTTGCGTAATAACAAAAGAAAATATAATCAAAGTTAGTATTTTTATAATATTTTAACTTTGCTTGGGGGGAAAAAGATGGGAATAAATGAATTAATAGATGAACTAGAGAGAAATGTTGGACTATTAGAGGAGAGCTATGCATTAAATGTTGAAGGAAGTTCTGATGAAGCACCTAAATCTAAAGAAAGATTAGATAGAGCCAAGGCTATTCTTCAAGACGAAAAAACATATAGAGATGGTATCAATAATTCTGCAACAAGAATATTAGAATTGAAGAGATTATACCAAGAGGTTAATGTAATACAAAAAGAACTTGAAAGGGATTTAACACCTGATAAACGTTCTAGTCTAACTAACAGACTTGGTGAACTTCAAAGAACAGCTAATCAGAATCTTGGTGTATCAATTGAATTAGATGATATAAAATCGGCTATAGAAGAAACAGTATTTGTTTTTAATAGACTAAATGGAAATATTGATGAAAATGAAATTGAAGAAGAGAGAAAAGAATTGCAAGGTATATTAGAAGAAATAGATGTAGCTCAAGCAGAAAATGAAAAAGATGAGGAATTAGAGGACTTAGCTGGTAAAGAAGAAAGATTAAATGTTGCTGAAGAAAAAGCTAGAAGATTACAACAATTACTTGTGGAAGCTACTAATTTAAGAACATCACTTGTAAATGCGGCAAATACAACTGGAAAACACTCAGCCGAATATTTAGAGCTTGCAAGAAAAATGAAAGAATTTGAAAGCGAAATCAAAGATTTAGTATTCGATATGAATGAGTGTGAAATGTTTTTGGGATATTCTCCAGATTTTGATGAAAGCACTTTAAATATGGATGCTATAGATGATTTTGTTAAAAGAATGCAAGATGAAAAGGCAAAATTAAATGTATCTAAAGAAAGGGCTCAAAAACAATTAACTCCATTAATTGAAAGAAGAAATAGGATTTTATCTAAGTATGGAATATTAATTGACGATCCACAAAATATAAATTTAGATAGAGTTCAAATAGAAACATCTTTTGATAGTGCTACAGAAAAAATAAAAGAAAATCATGAAAAATTTGTTAAGTATAGAAAAAATGGATACGCTATGCAAAAGACTGAATGTATAATTGAGGGTTCACCTGCAACTATAGAAGAAAAAGCAAAAGAAGAAAAAAAGACAGAAGAAAGTAAAGCAAGTAAAGAAACATCTCAAACATTGATTGGTGGAGCTGGTTTTGGAACAAGTAAGGCTACTAAAGAAGGAAAATTGAAAGAACCAGAAAGAACTAGCAAGCCAGGAGAAAGAGTTAGTGCTAGAGAAAGCGAGACTACGTCTAATAATTTGCCGGTTAAGAAGAAAAATTTCTTTGATAGAATATTTGGTAGAGCCAAGAAAAATGCAATGGATGAAGAAAAAGAAAGTGTAGCAATGCCTACAAATATGGAGCTTTTCATGGCAACAAATGATGATAAAATATACGTTAAAGATGGTAGAATGAGCTTCTTTGAAAGAAATGGAAATCAATTAGTACGAAAAGAAAGAGATGTAAATTACTACATAGCAAATCCATCTAAGGCATTAGATCGTGCTGTTGATGGTTTAAGAAAAAGGATGATTGATTTATATGGCGAAGATGGCTTAAGAAAAATTTGTAAAAATATTAAGAAGGAAAATGGTGGCAAAGATAATGAATTTACAAAATTAATGTCATCAAATCCTTATAAGTACACTTTTGCTTATTTTAAGCTTATAGGAAGAGAAGAATTGAAGGGAAAAGTGACAAATCCTAAATCGATGAAGAGTCCGGTTGTGGTTGAAAATAAAATTAAACTTGCTATGGCGTTAGATTCTGCCATGAATGTTAATGAAGCTATAGAAGCACTAAGAAATCCAAGCAATGCATATAGATATAATTCAGATATGACTTATGTTATGCAAAGAGGGAAAACATTTTTATCTCGTGCTAAGCCTGTAGAATATAAAGAGTCAACACTTGAAAAAATGTATGCTAGAAAAATCCAACCTCGTTTAGGTATTGATGTTAAACTTGATGATGCTGGTAAAATGAAAGTTTCTTTTGACAAAGAAAGGAATAGAGAAACATCAAAAGAAAAATCTAAAGAAGAAATAGAATAGGAAAAATGTATTTAAAAAATGCGTGAATTTATTTCACGCATTTTTTATGTAATAGGAAACTAACAGATTTGCAACCTTCTATTTACTAATTTCTTTTCTTATTGTATAAAAAATTTAATTTATGCGATATGTTTTCTTCACTTTAGTTGAAAAAGAGTCGAATATTGTAAGAAAAAATTTAATAAAAATCACGAAAACACTTGCACTTCATAAAATTATATATTAAAATTAAGTCAAAGGTGGGGAAAAGTGGAGCTAAGTGGTGGATAAATTAATTTGAAGGGAGGAATCAATATGCTAATTGGTGAGTATAGTCATACAATAGATGCAAAAGGCAGAGTGATTGTTCCTGTAAAATTTAGAACCGAACTTGGTGAAAGATTTATTTTAACAAAGGGTTTTGATGGATGTCTTTATGGATATTCGTTAGAAGAGTGGAAAAACATTGAAGAGAAAATTAAAACTCTACCTTTGATAACAGGAAAGGATGCAAGAAATTTTACAAGGTTTTTCTTTTCATCTGCTATTGAGTGTGAATTTGATGCACAGGGAAGAATTTTGATATCACAAGGTTTAAGAACCTTTGCATCTTTAGAGAAAGAATTAGTTATAATTGGTGTTTCATCTAGAATTGAAATATGGAGTAAATCTAAGTGGGAAGCTTATAATGAAGAGCAAGATTCTGATGACATTGCTGAAAAAATGACTTTATTAGGAATTTAATTTAGTTTGTGTTTTGAATTAATTTAAGTATAACAAGTTAAAAAACGCATCTTATTTAGGTGTGAACGTAACGATTACGCTTTGAAAGTACAAAAGAAAAATATTAAATTTACAAATGATAATTGCTTAGTGAGTGTAGAGCATGATTAAAAACAAAAGATTAAAATATTAAGGGGTAAAAAACTAAAGAAAAATTGATTAAATTGTTAATCACAAATGACAAAAGATAAGAATTATAAATACAAAAGAAAAAAGAGTGTAGAATGTTGGTAAAACATTTACCACAGAAAAATATGGAATACTTATGAAAAAATATTAAATTACTAAAGAAAAATGACGAAGCTGTCAAATAAAAGTTGTTAAGAGAATAGCGGTCTTTTAAGGCCGCTATGTCTTCTTATGATGTTAAAAGATGAAAGTTTTCTGCTTTCTTGTGGAGGAGAAATGTTATGGAATTTAAGCATGAACCAATAATGCTTAATGAATGTATTGAAAATTTAAATATAAAAAAAGACGGAATATATGTTGATGGAACAATGGGTGGAGCTGGTCATTCGTCAAAGATTGTTGAGAAACTTGATGGTGGTCTTTTGATTGGAATTGACAGAGATCAAGAGGCAATTGAGGCAAGTAAAAAGAGACTATCCAAGTATAACAATGTTAAATATGTTCATGGTAGACATGAGGATATTATTTTGCATTTGCAGTCGCTTGGAATTGAGAAAGTTGATGGCGTTTTGCTTGATCTTGGAATTTCATCATATCAAATAGATGAAGGTGCAAGAGGCTTTAGCTATACAAAAGATGCTGAACTTGATATGAGAATGGACCAGTCTCAAGAGCTTTCTGCAAAAGACATTGTTAATAATTATGATGAACATGAACTTGAAGATATATTTCGCAAATATGGTGAGGAAAAGTTTTCTAAAAGAATTGCGGAAAGAATTATTTCTGAGCGTAAGGTTAAAGAAATAACTACCACTTATGAATTGGCAGACATAGTTAGAAGTGCAGTTCCAAAAGATGCGGTAAATTCTTTTAAAAGAATTTTCCAAGCTTTAAGAATTGAAGTAAATGGTGAACTAAAAGAATTAAAAAAAGCAATATTAGATATAGTAAGTGTATTAAATGTTGGAGGAAGGATTTGTATTATAACATTTCACTCTTTAGAGGATAGAATTGTTAAAGAGGCTTTCTTGGAACTTCAAGGAAAGTGTACTTGTCCAAAGGATTTTCCTAAATGTGTTTGCGGTTATAAATCGTATGGAAAGGTTATAACTAAAAAGCCTATAGTACCTTCAGAAGAGGAAATGGAGAGAAATCCACGTTCTAAGAGTGCTAAGTTAAGAGTGTTTGAAAGGTCTTAATAAAATTTAAGGAGGTTTAGTTTTTAATGCCAGCAGTTCAATATGACTATGATTATTATGAATATGGCAGATCACGTAGAAGTTCAGCTAATGCTGTAACTTCTAAAAGTGTACCTCGAAAATCAAGTCAAACTGCAAGAAAGGCTACTGCTAAACCAAAAACTCAATCAAGACAAGTTAGAAAAAATACTTCACAAAAAATAGAAGTGAAAACATCAACTACAAGAAGTGTTACTAGGGCTGCAACTAGAGCGGTTACAAGAGATGTAAGTACCACAACGCAAAGAAGAAAAAATACATCAAAGAATATAGAGGTACCATCAATGGTATCAAAAAGACAAATTCAGAAACCAAAAGAAATGTCTTTGAAGAGAGCAGAAGTTGTCACAAGTAAAAATACTAATCAAAAAAAATCTACTCCTTTGCGTGATATTGCAGTTTCATTCTTTGCTTTTTCTATTTTGTTTTTGATATGTTATAGATCTTCTTTGATAAACGAATCTTTTTCTGAACTTAATGGAATGAAAAATAAACTTGATAATGTTAATACTAAGAATGCACAAATTGAATCAGAAATTCAAACACAAACTGATTTATCAAATATAGAATCTTATGCAAAATATCAATTAGGAATGCAAAAGCCAAAAGATTCTCAAATACAAAAAGTTATTATAGATAAAGAAGATAAAATAGCTACACCTGTTGTTATAGAGGAAGAGGAAGAAACATTTTGGAAGAAATTGATGAATGATATAAGAAATATTTTAGATTAATTTTAAGGGTGTCAACTCTTTATTTGATGAGCATAAAGTAATGAGAAAAATTTCGCTTATTATATTTGTATAGCAAAATTGGCATTACTTTGTGCTCATTTTTATATAATGATGATACTATGCTTAGTTGTTAGTTTAGTGTTAATTTTACTAGTTGTAATAATAGTATACTTGTATTAATATATATTTATTGAAAACTTTCGGAGGTGAGGAAGTGGCAAAGACTAATTTAGAGTCCAAAAAAAGAATGAGAATAGTGCTGGTCTTGTTTTTTTTGCTGATTGTTGTTTTATTTGGAAGAATTTTTTATTGGCAAATTGTGCGTGGTAGCGATATGAGAGAGGAATCTTATGCACAACAAACCAAAAATAGAAAGATAAGCCCTAAAAGAGGCGTAATATATGACAGAAATGGCGAAGTACTTGCCGAAAGTATAACTGTTGAATCGATAAGTATAACACCGAAGAATATAAAAGCAGAAAATAAAGAAAAGACTGCTAAAGGATTAGCAGAAATATTGGATTTGGATTATGAAACGGTATTAACAAAAACAAAGAAAAATACTGCTGATGAAACTATAGCAAAAAAGTTAGATAAATCTGTCACAGATAAAGTTAGAACTTGGATTAAAGAAGAAAAAATTACAGGCGTAAATATTTATGAGGACACAAAAAGATATTATCCAAATGGTAAATTATTATCTAATGTTTTAGGATTTTGTGGAACAGATAATCAAGGATTAGAAGGAATAGAAACACAATATGAAAGTGTACTTAAAGGGGTGCCAGGACAACTTATTGTTGGTACAGATGCAATAGGAAATGAACTTCCTCTAAATGACGAAAAATACATACCACCAGAGGATGGGCTTAGCTTGGTACTTACTGTTGATGAAATGGTACAATATATAACAGAAAAGTATTTAGAGCAAGCAGTAAGTGATAATGATCCTGATTATGCAGAATGTACTATAATGGATCCGAAAACTGGTGATATATTAGCAATGGCCGTTGCACCAACTTTTGATTCTAACAATCCGTTTACTCATACTGTAGATAGTGTAAAAGAAAAATGGAGCACAATGTCATCTACAGAGAGAACAAAGGAACTTCAAAATTTATGGAGAAACAAAGTAATAACAGATACTTTTGAACCAGGTTCTGTTTTTAAAACTATTACGGCCGGAATAGCATTAGAAGAAGGTTTGGTAAAAGACGTTGATACTGTGAGTTTTGTTTGTAATGGATATTTGAAAATAGAAGGCTGGGATATGAAGTGCTGGAGATATTATAATCCACATGGAAGACAAAGTTTAAGACAAGGTCTCATGAATTCGTGCAACCCTGTATTTATGAATATTGCTCTTACAATTGGAAAAGAAAAGTATTATGATTATTTGTCTGCATTAGGCGTTTCAAAGAAAACAGGAATTGATTTACCAGGTGAAGTTAATGGAATAATTCATCAAATTGCAAATGTAACAGACTCAACAATCGCATCAGCAGCATTTGGTCAAGGATTTACTTTAACACAATTAAATATGCTTAACATTATTTCTGTTTTTGGAAATGATGGTATATTGATGAAGCCAAGAATAGTATCTAAAATATTAGATAGAGATGGTAATGTAGTTCAAGAAAATGAACCTGTTGCAGAAAAGCAAGTGTTTTCTAAAGAAACTGCAAATGCAGTATTAGATATGATGACCAGTGTTGTGTCTAATGGTACTGGTAGAAATGGTCAAGTAAAGGGATACTATGTTGCTGGTAAAACAAGTACTGCAGAGCAAGGCAGAGGTGCAAACAAAACGTATACGGCTTCTTTCGTTGCACTTGCTCCAGCTTCAGACCCTAAGGTTGCTATAATGTTAACAATAGCTAATCCAAAGGGAAAGTTAGGACACCAAGGTGGTGCAATTTGTGCACCAGTTGTTTCAAATATTTTGTCAGAAGTTTTAGAGTACATGGAAGTGAAGAAAGATTATACTTCAGAAGATAACACAAAGAAGGTAGACGTACCAGATGTAACAAATAGAACTGTTGGTGAAGCTATAAGAATGTTAAATAATGCTGGATTAAAATATAATGTAGACGTTTCAGATATGAATGCGATAGTATCTGCACAAATGCCAGTTGCTGGTGAAAAGCTTGTTGAAAAGTCGATGGTTAAATTATATGTTGAAGGAAATGATACAAGATTTAATACTGTTGTACCTGATGTTAAGAATCTAGATATTGTATCTGCAACTAAGAAGTTGAATGATGCAAATTTGAATATAAAGATTTCTGGAAGTGGTATGTCAGTTCTTCAAGATCCACCTGCTGGAACCAGTGTTGAGCAAGGAACGTTGGTAAGAGTTGAATTTAGAGCGGTTGGAATTGATGTTGAATAATAAAGTATATATTATAATTGCGATTCATTTGCAATATATATATAATAAACTAGGTGGGAGGTTGTAATTACAACACTTACGAAAATTTTATTTGGGTTGGTAGAAAATAACACTACCAAAAGAAAGGTGGATAATATGAAATTATCAAAAATTTTGGAAGGAATCGATGGATTTAAATTACAAGGAAATGCAGAAGAAGAGGTTAAGGAAATACGTTGTGATTCAAGACTAGTAGAACCTGGAGACATGTTTGTTGCGATTGTTGGTTATAAAACTAATGGTCACGAATATGTTGAAATGGCATTAGAAAAAGGTGCTACTGTTGTTGCAATACAAGACGGTGAGTTTGACGTTGAAAAAATACCTGCAGGTGTTACTGTTATAATAGCTGAAAATACAAGAGCTTTACTTGCTTTATCAGCTTGTAATTACTATGGTCATCCTTCAAGAGAGTTTAAGCTAGTTGGTGTAACTGGCACAAAAGGAAAGACGACAACAACCTATATGATAAAGAGCATATTAGAAAAGGCGGGAAAGAAAGTTGGTCTTATTGGAACAATAGCTAATTATCTTGGTGATAGAGTGATTGAATCTCAAAGAACAACGCCAGAAAGTTTGGAGTTACAAAAGATGTTTAGGGAAATGGCTGATGAAAAAGTTGATGTTGTTGTAATGGAAGTTTCATCACATTCATTAGCTTTAGATAGAGTACTAGGAAACACATTTGATATAGCAATATATACAAATTTAACTCAAGATCATTTGGATTTTCACAAAACGTTTGATAATTATTTAGCTGCAAAAGCAAAATTATTTACAATGGCTAAAGAAGGATATGTAAATGCTGATGATATGTATGCCAAAAAACTAATGAGCATGGCGACTTGTCCGATAACAACTTATGGAATAGATAATAATCCTTATGTTTGTGCCAGAGATATAATAATAACAAATAGTTATTCTGATTTTAAGATGCCTTTTAACAAGGTTATACAAAGAATTAAAGTTGATATTCCTGGAAGATTTACTGTATATAATGCCTTGGCTGCAATATGTGCATCTATAAGACTTGGTGCTGGTGTTGAGGATGTTCTTGCAGGACTTGAAGGTGTAAAAGTTCCTGGAAGGTCTGAAATTGTTCCTACAGTTAGAAATTTTACAATAATGGTTGATTATGCACATACTCCAGATAGTTTGGAAAATATTTTAAAAGCATCAAAGGTATATACGAAAGGTAAGATAATTTGTGTATTTGGATGTGGTGGAGATAGAGATACGGCTAAAAGACCTATGATGGGTGAAATAGCTGGAAGAATTGCAGGTCTTACTGTAATTACGTCAGACAATCCAAGGTCTGAAAAGCCAGAAGATATTATTGCTCAAATTGAAGAAGGAATCAAAAAAACAAGTGGAAAATATAAAGTTATAGTTGATAGAAAAAAAGCAATTGAGTACGCATTAAGGCAAGCAGGGAAAAATGATTTGGTACTTGTTGCAGGAAAAGGTCATGAAACATATCAAGAAATTAATGGTGAAAAACATCATTTTGACGATAGGGAAGTAATCGCCGAGGCATTAAAGAAGCTTCCTGAACCAAAAGATAAATCATTATATGCGTGGTAATAAGTAGGGGGATAATATGATAGATAAAATAAAGACAATAATTAATAATTCATCAGTTGAAACTGACGCGTTAGTAATATCTTTTATAGCAACAATTATTTTAGGTTTTATAATTATACCAATATTAAAAAAATTAAAAATTGGTCAGGTGGTTAGAGAAGATGGTCCAAAGGAACATCTTAGAAAAAGTGGAACACCAACAATGGGTGGAATAATAATGCTTCTTGTTATTATACTTACATCATTTGGTGTATCTATAAAATATCCTAATATTTTACCAGTTGCTTTTGTTACATTAGGATATGGAATTATTGGCTTTATTGATGATTTTATAAAGTTAGTCTTAAAAAATCCAAAAGGATTAAAACCAAGTTTAAAAATGCTTGGACTTATAATTGTTGCAACTGCTTTTGTAGTATATTTAACACATATAAATTTTGGAACAGAAACATATATACCAATATTGAAACAATATATTACTTTACCTGTTTGGGTATATATACCTTGTGCGGTTTTTATAATACTTGCTTGTACAAATAGCTTAAATTTAACTGATGGTTTAGACGGCTTGGCTACTGGGGTGTCAGCGATAATAATGTTATTCTTTGTTGTAGTATCAATAAAAATGGGTGTTAAAGAGATGTCTGCTTTTTCGGCAATAGTACTAGGAACAACGATTGGATTTTTATACTTTAATATGTATCCGGCAAGAGTTTTTATGGGGGATACAGGCTCTTTAGCACTTGGTGGAGCATTTTGCAGTGTGGCACTGATGCTTAAGATGCCACTTATACTTATAGTGGTTGCAGGTGTGTGTGTTATTGAAGCACTTTCTGTAATTTTGCAAGTAGTGTATTTTAAAGTTACTGGAGGAAAGCGACTTTTTAAAATGGCACCAATACATCATCATTTTGAGTTATGTGGGGTTAAAGAAACTGTTATAGTTCCTGCTTTTTGGGGTGTTACTTTACTTCTTGCGATAGTAGGTTTAATGATAGTGTAATATAAAATTTGATTGATAAAATTAGACTAAATAGGGGGCGATAATATAGTTACGCAGGAACGTGGAATAATAAAAGTGAATAATGACCTGGCGAAAAGAAAAAAGAAGAAACAGCTTGATATAGGGTTATTAGTGACTATATTTGTGTTATTGGCTTTTGGATTGATAATGGTACTTAGTGCAAGTGCTCCTAGTGCACTTACTTATGAAGGTGATAGTTATTTTTATTTTAAAAGTCAATTGCTAAATGCTTTAATAGGAATTGCAGGAATGATATTCTTTTCTTTCTTTGATTATAGATTATTTAGTGGAAAGCTTGCAAATATTGGAATAGTAGTGGCAATTGTTTTACTTGCACTTGTGCTTGTGCCTGGAGTAGGTGTAACTATAAAGGGTGCTACTCGTTGGATTAAGATACCAGGAATAAGTTTTAGATTCCAACCATCTGAAGTTATGAAGATAGCATTAATTGTTTTTTTAGCAGCAAAACTTTCTAAAGATCCTAAGAAAAATAAAAAGTTTTGGAAAGGAATTTTTCCGTTATTAGCTGTTGTCGGGGTTATTTGTTTATTGCTATATAAAGAACCCCATATGAGTGCAATAGGAATTGTGTGTATGGTGTCTGCTGTTATGATATTTGTTGGTGGTATGCAAATGAAACAAATTCTGATTGCTGCACCGCCTATACTTGTGGTAGGACTCATATATTTGATACAAGAGCCTTATAGGGTAAAAAGGTTAGTAAGTTTTTTAGATCCTTGGGAAGATATGCTTGATTCTGGTTGGCAAGCGGTGCAAGCACTTTATGCCGTTGGAAGTGGTGGACTTTTTGGAGTTGGACTTGGTAATAGTACACAAAAGTATATGTATATACCTGAGCCACACAATGATTTTATATTTGCCATTTTGGCGGAGGAATTAGGTCTTATTGGAGCAATTTTTGTATTGATTCTGTTTGGAATCTTTATATGGCGTGGAATAACGATTGCTATGAAAGCTCCTGATATGTTTGGGACTTTGCTTGCTGTTGGTATAACTTCTTTGGTTGCGATCCAAGCTTTGCTTAATATTGCAATTGTTTGTGCTTTATTCCCTGTAACTGGTATTCCTTTACCTTTCTTTAGTTATGGTGGAACAGCATTGATTATTTTGCTTTGTTCTTGTGGTGTTTTACTAAATATATCGCGAAATGCGACAAAATAAGTTTAACATTTTCATTTTTTTTGCATAAACTGCTTATGAAGATAATCTTCATAGGCAGTTTATTTCTTATACAATAGAGTTTTATTCCTTTCGGTTGAAAGGTGTGTTAACAGTTAGGTAAGTGCCCATCTAAAGTAATGAAAAAATTTTTCTCCTAACCTAACCATGCCAAGCGAAAAATTTTTTCTTATTACTTTAGATGATTGTAATGTGTGCTGTACAATAACTATATAAAGATTTTCTTCTAACTTAACCATGCGAGGCAGAAAATTTTTTCTTATTACTTTAGATGATTGTAATGTGTGCTCTATAAACAAAAATGATTGTGTTTTGTGTAATATGTTTATGAAAAGGCGGTGATAAGGAGTGTATGAACTTATTGATATTGCCGATTTGGAAAATATAATCTCAAAGGAAGATAATACAACTTTGATTGCTTATTTAATAATTGATTGTTATCATTGTCAAACTGTTGATAAATATATAGATGAAATTGAAAAAGAATTTGATGATGTTAAAGTTATAAGATTTAAACTAAAAAATGAGGAGGAGTTTTCAAAAAGAAATAAAATTTTTTTATACCCGGTTATATTAGTGTATAAAGAAGGAGAGCTTAAAAGAAGAGTGGAAGGGTATATGAATAAAAAAGAAATAATAGAATTGATAAAGCCTTCTGGTTAGGAAGGCTTTAAAAATTAATATGATAAAAAACATAATCTACTTTTTAATATTTTTTAGAATTTGTTTTGTGATTTTTTCTGAAGTTAATCCGAATTCGTCCTCAATTTCTGAGGTTGTACCGTGCTTGATGAATTCATCAGGGTAGGCGAAAAACTTTTTAAATTTGACGTTTTCTTCATCAATGATGATACTTTCTATTGCTGATGCAAGCCCACCTGTAATAACATTATCTTCTATTGTAATAATTTTATGTGTCTTTTTTAAAGAATTAATTATTGTGGATGAATCTAGTGGCTTTAAAAATCGGGCATTTATGACTTCGGCAGAAATGTTTTTATTTTTTAAAATTTCTGCAACTTTCATTGCAGTCATTACTGTTTTTCCAAGTGCAACAATAGTAATATCATTGCCTTCTAATAAAGTTTCTGCTGTGCCCAATTTTATCGCATCTTGTTTTTCACATAGCTTTTCTATATATCCATCTCTTGGGTATCTTATTGCTATTGGAGCTTTGTAGTTTACTGCAAAGTTTATCATGCTAGCAAATTCTGTTGCGTCTTTAGGTGCCATTATTGTCATATTAGGAATGTGCGACAAGTAAGATAAGTCATATATACCATGGTGTGTTTCGCCGTCTGCACCTACTATACCGGCTCTATCTATTGCTAGGATAACATGTGCTTTTTGAAGAGCAACATCATGCAGAATTTCATCATAAGCTCGTTGTAAAAATGTTGAATAAACTGCAAATATTGGAATGTATCCTTGCACAGCAAGACCTGAAGCGAATGATACTGCATGCTCTTCGGCAATACCAACGTCAAAAAACCTATTAGGAAATTCTTTGCTAAATTCGTAAAGACCAGTTCCTTTTGGCATTGCTGCAGTTATTGCAACAACTTTTTCGTTTTTCTTTGCAATATCAACAAGAGTATCACTAAATTTTTTTGAGTATGACATTGATGAAGAGCGTGTGATCTTTCCACTCTCTGGATCAAATTTACCAATACCATGAAATACATCTGGTTTTTCTTCTGCAGGTTTATATCCTTTCCCTTTTGTTGTTACAACATGTATTAGTACTGGTTTTCTAACGCCTTTAGCTCTTTCTAATATTTTTGTTAAATCTTGTATATTGTGTCCATCTATAGGTCCAAGATATGTAAAGCCAAATTGTTCAAACATTACACTATTAGGCAATAATGCATGTCTTAATGCATTTTTAGTGTTTTCGATAAAATGTATTAGTGGATTACCTAAAATAGGAATGCGTTCAAGTGTAGATTTTATTTTTTTCTTACTGTTTGTGTATAAGCTGTTAGAACGAATTTCATTTAAGTATATTGAAAGATTTCCAACGCTAGGCGAGATAGACATTTGATTATCATTTAAAATAACTATAAGGTTAGTGTCGTCTATTTTTGCGTTGTTAAGTCCTTCGAATGCAAGTCCGCCAGTCAATGCTCCATCACCAATTACAGCAATAGCAAAATCTTTTTTTCCTTTTAATTTGTTTGCTGTTGCAATTCCCAATGCTGTTGAAATTGAAGTGCTGCTGTGACCTGTATTGAAAATATCATGAACACTTTCTTTTGTTTTTGGAAAACCACTCATTCCATTAAGCTTTCTTAAGGTAGGAAAGTCTTTTTTTCTGCCTGTAAGTATTTTGTGTACATAGCATTGATGCCCAACATCAAATATAATTTTGTCATTTGGCGAATTAAATACATAGTGCAGTGCGATAGTTAGTTCTACAACACCTAAATTTGGAGCAAGATGTCCACCGGTTTTTGAAACGTTGTCAACAAGAAAGTGTCTTATATCTTCTGCAAGATTAGGCAATTCATCTTTATTTAATTTTTTTAAATCATCTATATTGTCAACTTTATCAAGAGTGATATAGCGAATCACATTTTGTTTTTTTTCTAGTTTTTTATTTTTATCTTTTGCAATTACTTTACTTGTCATAAAAATCACCAAAGTGATTATAGCACACAAATGGATAAATAGCAAAAAAATAGGTCATTTTCAAAAATGACCTATAAATCAATTACTTATTTAATTCTGTACTTCTTCGATTGTATTGCTCAAATATGTATCAACTAAGTTACCTATATATTGTGCTCTTGAATTATATTTTCTAGCGAATGAATCTTTGTTGATGAAGTAGAATGAAACACTTTCTGCGAAGTCTTCACTGTAATCGCCAGCTTCAACATTTCTTCTTGCATAGTTACTTGGATAACGTCTATCCATTTTTACGACATCTTTATAATCTGTATAAGAATAATCAATTGCTTTATCTTTCATTAATTCATAAGCCCATGTATGAGCTATCTCATGAATTACAATATTCTTCAATGTACCTTTTGTATATTTTGAAACATTATAGAATGTTATTTTATCATATCTTGTAATACCAGCAGCATTTGATGAATGTTCAAAAGGTACTAATTTTATTTCGTGTGTATTTGCAAGCATTTTATCTGGTAATGATAATATAATTTCTTCAATGTCTTTTAAAACATCTACTTCTTTTTCAGTATAAATTACTTTTACGCCTCTAATTGTTTTAACATAAGTCTTTAAATTCATTTCAGCTAATTCATTCATTGAATATCCAGCAACGTAACCATTTTCATCAGAGAAGTAATAAGTAAATGTAGCTGTTTCGTTCAAAGAATTAGTAATTGTGAAATCATGTTTTCCAACTAAGTTTGATGTGTTAATTGAAAAATGATTATCAACAACATTTAAAGCATCACCACTATAATATAAAACTTCTTCATTTTCAAAAAGAGTAAAGCTGATTTGGTTTTGAACTGCACTATCAATTACATAGCCGTTTATTGTATCTGGAATAACGTTATAAAGCAATGGAACATTATTTCCTGCAAAGACTATGCTTGAAACTATAATTGTTGAAATTAAAGTAAGTGTTGTATATAATAAAACCTTCTTCATACTTATCAACTCCTTTCGAAAAGTAATTAATAACTTATGAAATATATGTTAAAAATAACATTTTTTTCATTTGTATGAGTATATTATAGCACCATAAAAATAAAAAGTAAATATTATATAATATATGAAAGAAAAGTCAATACATTTTTTAAAAAAAGTCAAAATGACTCCAAGACTACGGAAGATAATGTTTTGATAAATATAGATATACCAATAATTAGCTGAAAAATTTTTTAAAAATTTTTTTTGAGAAGATAAATTTGTACAAAAAAATGAAATTAGACAAAAATGCAGAAGAGCTTTATGCCGTAATATTTTGCCAAAAGCCTATAAATAGAGGAAAATCCTTAAATCAACTACCGCCGTAAGAAAAAATAGAAAAATTTTACTTGTATTTTTTTTTACTAATGATATTATATAAGTGACCGAGAAAATTTTGGAAAAATGTTTAAAAACTTATGAAAATTTAAAGTGTTGATGTACAACCTATATGAGGTGATTTTATGAATAGATTAACAAAAGTATTAATATTATTGTTTATATATATATTGGCTTTTTCTGCAACTTCATTTGCTGGATTTAGTGACATTCAAAATCATTGGAGTGAGCAAATGGTAAATGAGTTTGAGAAAAGCGGATTTGTACAAGGCTACGAAGATGGAACTTTTAGGCCAGATAATGACATTACAAAAGCAGAATTTTGTAAAATTGTAAATTCTTACATGGGATATGATGTAAGTGGTGAGTGGCAAAGTGCAAATGTTGAAGTAGCAAAAGAAAAAGAATATATAGTAGTTGATAATGCAGAGAGCAAGATAACAAGAGAAGAGGCTTTTATAGCACTTGCTAGACTTATGAAGTTGGATAATGTTGATATAGATATTAGCTTTAATGATGCAGATCAGATTTCTACTTGGGCTTTGCCTGCCGTAAAATCTTTGAGTTTTAGCAAATACATAAAAGGTTATCCAGATAATAACGTTAAACCAAAACAAAATATGAAACGTGCAGAATTAGTTGCCATACTTTATCAGTATGTTGGTATAGGTGGACTTGATGTTGACGAACCCAATTTTGCAGTTGGATATATGGATCACAATGATTATGGACTAGAGTTTAAAGAAATAACTGATAATATAAAAATTGAAGTTGGAGATATTCTAACACTTGCTGCAACGGCTAAGAAAGAGGATGGAGATGTTGTATTTGAAGTTATAAAAGGAAAAAGTGTAGTAGAATATGATGGTGATTTTATGACATTAGAAGCTTTGATGCCTGGGAATGCAGAAATAAAGGCAGTAACAACTGAGTCAAAACAAGAAAAAATCATTAAAGTGATTGTAAAATAAATGATGTTTTAAAGTTTATTAACAACCTTTGAATTCAAGAGAGAGTTCAAAGGTTGTTTTTTGTGTAATAGGAAAGTAACAAATTTGCAACTTTTTATGTATTAATTTTCTTTCCTATTACACAAAAAACATTAATTTATGCGAGAGATTTTCTTTTTTATTTTTTCATATTGAAACAAAAATAAGACTAAGTTATTGCATGTATAAAACTTACAAACTTGGAAAAAATTCCTTATAAAGTTTTTTTATGTAACATAATTCTAGAAATCATATGTGCTTTTAACTAAAAAAACAAAATTCGACAATTCTTGCAAATCCGTATTTCCGTAATTAAATTTGGTAGATTTTGTTTACTTTTTTTTCATGTGATGATATAATGTGCTGGCTTGCCCAGGAAAAAAATTGTATTTTCATGGAGGCTTATAGTATTAATATTTTTAGTAAGGAGTGATACATTTTGAAAAAGCAGATAATAAGATTTTTTAGTTTATTAATGCTTGTTGTTTTGCTTGTAACAGCTTTTGCAATGCAAGTTAATGCTAGAGTTGTATTCTCAGATCTAGCACCAACACATTGGTGTTACAACAAAATAATTGACTTTGAGTCAAAGGGTTATGTATGTGGTTATGAAGATGGCACATTTAAAGCCGATCAAACAATCACAAGAGCAGAGTACGTTAAGATAGTTAATAATTTTTTTGGCTATAAACAAAACACAGAAAAAGTTGCTAACTTCTCAGACGTAAATAGTGGTGATTGGTTTGCACCTTATGTTAATGAGGCTGTAGAAAGAGGATATATAACAGGTTTTGAAGATGGTACATTCAGACCGCAAGATCCTATTAGAAGACAAGAAGCTACAGTTATCTTAGCAAGAATATTAGGTATAGATAAAGAAGTATATCCAGCAAATCATATAGATGGACTTGCACAATATTCTGACAGTGATGAAGTTCAAGATTGGGCTAGAGTTGCAATTCATAGTTACTCAGTATATAACTTCATAAACGGATACACTGATGGAACTTTAAAAATACTTCAAAATGTAACAAGAGCAGAGACTGTTGAATTATTACATGTACTAGAGCAAAAGATTATCATAGATAGAAAACCTGGTGGTAGCAGTAAATCAACAGTAAAGATGCCTACTATTGCTTTATATAGATTTGATAAAGAAGCAAACGAATTTGCAGCTATCCAATCATCAGATTTGAAATCAAATTGGGTAAATAAAGCAATTTCAACTTTAAGCGGAGATGAAGATGGTGTATTAGTAAATATTACATCAACAACAACAGGAGCAACTATAAATGAGACTTTGACAGGAAACAAAGCAGGAGAAAGAAAATATATAACATCAAAGATAGAAGAATTAACAAATGCAATTTTCTTAACAGATGGTGAATATAAGATTTCAGCATTTGCTTCAAAGAGCGGATATCATTCTAGTTCATCAGCTGATAAAACAATATTAGTTGATACTAAAGCACCAGTCGTTTCAGGTGAAGTTGTAACAACATTACCTGTTGCACATGAACAACAAGTTAAAGTTACAATAGCAGATCCAAAAGCAAATGATGTTAATAGAATTAGTGGACTAGATACATCTAAAGTAAGATATGCATGGTTTAAAGATAATGGCGAGGGCGTATATGAAAAAGCAACTGAGTGGCAAAATGTTATTTTAGACACAAATGGAAATAAAGTAATTACAACAGAAGGGTTAGAATATGGAACATACAAATTAGCTATTTCAGCTTATGATATTGCAGAAAACCCTTATGGTGACAAGATTGATACAGTAGTTACAACTAGTGGTGACGAAGAATTTAGAGAAGAAATTCCTTATGATTTTGTTGAAGAAATTGAAAAAGAAGGAGAAGAAAAACCAGAAAATCCAGACATCACAGTAATAGTAGGGAATAATGCCCCAGAAGTTGAAAACTTAGTAATGAGAACAGAAGTAAATGTTGAAGTTAGTGGCAAAATTGTTGCAACAGATAAAGATGGCGATACTTTGACATATACTCTAGTTGAGAGTGGAGATTCTGCTTGTGCAAAAGTATCAGGTGACACAACAACATTTAAACATAGAACAGTAGGAATTTATTACTATAATGTAGAAGTTTCAGATGACAATGGCGGTACAGCAAGAGCATTAGTTACAGTTTATGTATATGATATAAGCGTTGTAACACCAAGTGGAGATAAAGAAGATCCTGATGATTATGATGTATTAGCTAATGATTTAATTTTATATGTTGGAGAGAAAAAAGATGCAACAGCATCTGCAACTCCACAAACTGAAGATTCAACTGATGCAACTTTTGAATGGAATGAAGATTCAGAAAAAATTGACATTGTAAATGATAGTCAAAATAAACCAACAGTTACAATCGAAGGTAAAGTACCTGGAAAAGCAAAAATGGATGTAACAGTTAAAGTTGGTGAAGCTGAAATTACAAGAACAATAAATGTTGTTGTAAAGGGAAGAAAACTAACAATTCATTATGTATATGAAAATGGTACACAAGCAAGTGGAGACTATGTAATAGAAGAAGTTGGAAAAGATGGTTATAGCGTAACTTCACCTGCAATAGAAGGTTATACACCAGACGTTGCAGTAGTTAGTGGCGATATGTTAACAAAAGATACTGAAATAACAGTAAAATATAAGGCAAATGAAAAGCCAAAACTTGCTATTACAACTTTTGTAAGAAAGAATAAAGATGATAAAGAGCCAATAGATAAACTTGTATATAAAGAAGATGGAGATAACACTTACTGGTATGTAATAAAGGTTGAAAATACTATAAAAGATAGTAATCCAGAAGTTGTGGATTCAGCAGATATTATAGATGAATTACCTTCATATCTTAAATTTGTTTCGGGTGATGCAACAAGCGGAACAATTTCTTCTGGAGATTCTGCAATTATTTGGAATGCAGAAGATATAGGATATGGTAACAAAGCACAATATGCTTATATTAAAGTAGAAGTTGATAAATCTGCCTTTAGTAAATATGAAGAGAAAGAAGAAACAAAGAATACAATCTCAAATATAAAAGCGGAAGTAAAAAGTGAAGATTTAACTAATACCTCACAAAATGTAAACAGAACATCATTCTTTATAAGGTATGCAAATCCAGTAGATGCTGAAACAGGTAGTGGATATTTGTATGCAGGTAATACGACTATTTCTAGAAATCAATTACCTTTTGGATGGGAACCAGGTAACAACATATTTATAGAAAATAGTAAAACTAATAGACCATATACAGATAAGGAAATAAATGAAATTCTTGATTCAAAGGATAAAAGCAAAATTTCCGAAATGCTAGAAGATTTTGTAAATGGACAAGAATATATTAAAAAGTATATAAGCACTAAAAACGATTGTTCAAGTGAGGCAATAAGAAACAATGTTTCAAAATGGTATAGTGGTAATGTTACTATATCTGGCACTCAAGTTGTTTTATGGTATAAATTCATAAAAGTGGATGACGGAGAATGTAAACGTGAGGGATATAAAATTTATTCTATAACGAGTAAAAATGATAATAACACTACAAGTACTGTTGACTGTAAAATTAATTATCCAGCTAATGCATATCACCTAGACGGATTAGTTGTAGATATAAAAATATTGACAACAATCCCAGAAGGTTCAGCAATTGATATATCTAATACTGCTAAGATAGACGGTACTGGTGAAAAGCATACATCTACAATTAAATTGTATTATGAATCAGAAAAAGAAAATATTGGCGAAGACGTTACAACTCTTGAACTAGATATTGGTGAAGGTGATCCTTTACTAGATGATGAAACTCTTGAAGTAGTTTCAAATGGTGATAATGAGAATGAACAACCAAAAAATGAAGAAGAAAATATTTCTGGAGATTCTAATGTAGTAGAAGATGATGAAGTTATTTCTTCTGGAGATACAAAAGTTGAGGAAGAGCAAAAGGTTGAAGATAAAAATGAAGAACAACAAGAAGAATCTAAAGTAGAAGAAAACAAAGATGAAGAGCAAGAAGAACCAAAAGCAGAAGAAAAGAATGAAGAACAACAAGAGGAGCCTAAGGTAGAAGAAAACAAAGATGAAAAGCAAGAAGAAACAAAGGTAGAAGAAAACAAAGATGAAGAGCAAGAAGAACCAAAAGCAGAAGAAAAGAATGAAGAACAACAAGAGGAGCCTAAGGTAGAAGAAAACAAAGATGAAAAGCAAGAAGAAACAAAGGTAGAAGAAAACAAAGATGAAGAGCAAGAAGAACCAAAAGCAGAAGAAAAGAATGAAGAACAACAAGAGGAGCCTAAGGTAGAAGAAAACAAAGATGAAGAGCAAGAAGAAACAAAGGTAGAAGAAAACAAAGATGAAAAGCAAGAAGAGCCAAAGGCTGAAGAAAAAAATGAAGAGCAACAAGAAGAGTCTAAAATAGAAGAAAACAAAGATGAAGAACAAGAAGAATCAAAAGCAGAAGAAAAGAATGAAGAGCAACAAGAAGAGTCTAAAGTAGAAGAAAACAAAGATGAAATAATTGCTGTTAAACCTCAAGTGCCAAGCACAGAGCCACAAGAAACTTCTACAGATAAAGATGATGAACAAGAATAAATAAATTCAAAAAACGAGGAGAGAAATCTTCTCGTTTTTTTATACAATAGGAAAGAAAAATAATACATAAAAAGTAAAGTAACAAATTTTTGTTTAATATAAATTAAAAAATATTTCACTTTTAATTATATTTGGTATAATGGTTATAGATTAATTTTATGACTATTCGGGTTAAGTCATGCAAAATACAAAGGAGGAAAATACCTTGAAAAAATCAACTGTAGTATTAGTAACACTAATAATTCTTTTAATAATATCAAATATTTATTTTATGACACATGATGCAATTAAATTTGGAATTAAGAATAATAATTCTGGAGATTATGTAACAAATAATTCTGGAGAGAAGCTAGATGAAAATATTATTAAAGATGTACCAAAAGATTCTGGCGAAGTCATTGTGAATGTAGAACCAACTATTGATGAAATCGATCAAGCAAAAAAAATATATAAAAGGTATGATGTTATTGTTTTTGATGCTGAACCCGAAGGTATTGTTACTGCCATTTCTGCAGCAAGAAACGGAAAGAGTGTTTTACTTGTTGAGAAAAGAGATGGACCTGGTGGTCTTATGACATATGGTATGCTTAATACAATTGATATGAATACAGCTACAGATGGTACTTTGTTAAGTCAAGGCATATTTGAGGAATTTTTTGAAAAGATAGGTAGAAGAGAATCTTTTGATGTTGAGACTGCCAAGAATGCTTTTGAGGAAATGATAGAAGCTGAAGATAATATTACAACCTTGTATGATGTTGAAGAAATTAGAATAGGTTCTGATGGAACTAAAATTGAATATGCGATTATTGATGGTAATAAATATGTTGCATCTATGTATGTTGATTGTAATCAAGATGCTGATATAACAGTTGCTGCTGGTGGAAAATATGTTGAAGGCTGGGAAGATGTAAATGAAGAAAATCGTTCTATGTCAGCTACTCTTGTTATAAAAATGGATGGTGTTGATTGGAATGCTTGTTGCAAATCAATTGCTGATGCTGGCTTACCTAATACAGGATATTCAGAAACTGGTATTTGGGCCTTTGGTAATATAACTCAAAAATATATTCCTACACAACCACACATACGTTTAAAAGCTTTGAATATTGGCAAACAAAATGATGGTTCTGTCTTAATAAATTCTTTACAAATTATTAATGTTGATATGCTTGATGCAAATGCAAAGGAAAAGGCTTATGCTAAATGTGTTAAAGAAGCTGAAGAAGTTGCAAAGTTTATTGCTAAAAATGTACCTGGTTTTAAAAATGCTAAGCTTGCCGGTGTTGCACCAGAATTGTATGTTAGAGAAACAAGGCATATAGTGGGAGAACATATATTAACTGTTAAAGAAATCCTTGAGTCAACCTACTCATATAATGCAATTGCAATGGCATCATATCCTATAGATGTGCAGACAACTAGTATATATGACTGGGGATATATCATTGGTAATCCTAATGAATACTATATTCCAATGTCTACAGTAGTACCAAAAGGTTTCACTAATTTAATGACTATTGGACGTTCTGGTTCTTACACATCAATAGCTGCTGGTTCTGCTCGTGTTATTCCAACGGGCATGACACTTGGGCAATCTGCTGGTATAATGGCTGCTGTTTGTATAGATCATGATATTGATTTACAAGAGTTATTAAACGATTATAAGTATAAGCGTGAAGTAAAGAATAGAATGGCATCACAAGGAGTTTATATAGATGATGAATCTAAACCTGTTGTTGATAAGAGTGGAAGATATTATGATTTTATAATTGAAATGTGCGAACTTGGTATATTAAGCTTGGGATATAACAATGAATTTGATGCTGATAAAATTGTCACCGAACGAGATTTTATTGTGTTGATGAAGACGTATTTAAAAAGAAACTTTTTAGAAGAAGCATATTGGAATACAGATCATATTAATTTGCTTGATGCTAAAGAAGAACCTATTACTCCAAACCGTGCTAAAGAAATAATGTATGATATAACTACTTTTAATATTAAAGACGAAAAGCAAAGAGAAAAAGTTGAAGACTTTATTGAAAAAATTGCACCTATTGGTAACGAACAACTTACATTGGTTAGAGTTTATGAAATATTACGTTATTTAAAAGATTTTTTAATACAAGACAATTAAAAATATCCCCGCCTTTAAATTTTTGAAGGTGGGGATTATATGTTTAATAACAACTTTAATTTATGCGCGAGATTTTCTTCCTTTCGGTCGAAAACTCTCGAGGGACGAAAGAATGAAAATCGAAGATTTTTATCTTTCTTGCAATAAGTTTTTATTCTTCTTACAGAATTCATTAGCTGTTTTGTAGCCTATTTGATATAATTCATCAACTTTGCAGTATTCAAGCAAACTTATATCGCTTGTTTTTATTTCAATGGTTTCTCCACTTCCTATTAACTCATAATCTTTAAGTTCACTATTTAGATATCCAATGGAGCAATCTATTACACTTATCAAATTTTTACAACAACTTTTCTTTGTGGTATCTTTGAATGTTACACATATTGTTTTATCTGCGCCTTCACTTTTTAAAACTTCCCAAGGTGTATTTTCTCTTATTCCTCCATCTACAAATGTGCATCCATTCCACTTTACAGGTGTAAAAACACCTGGATAGCTGCAACTTGCACGCACAGCTGTTGCAATATCTATGTTATCTATAAGTTCAAATTTTTTATATATTTTTGATTTTTGATTGTTGAATATGTATGTGTTTCCACTACCTAAATTCACACTTGAGATATAAAGTGGAAATTTTATATCTTTTATACTTTGTATATCTTTTTTTGCACATTCTTTTCTTATGTTGTTTTCAAGCGATTTACCTTTTGTTAAGCCATTTATAGTTATTCCAGAACCTGTTAATATTCCGAATATAAATTTTATTATATTTGATGCATCAAAGTATTTTATGTCTTTTGCATACTTTTTAAAGAACTTATAAATTTCATCTGGTAAAAATCCAGCAGCATACAATGTTGCCACAATACTACCAGAGGAGGCACCAGAAATCATATCTATATTTATTTTATTTTCTTTAAATGCCTGCAATACGCCTATATGTGCTGCACCTTTGATACCGCCACCAGATAAAGCAACTCCTATTTTCATATCTTTATCACTCCTTTCGATATTATATGAAAATATCTAAAATATGGTGTTTTTTCCTAGTATTTGTGATAAAATAACTCATATTAATGTAAGTAGGAGGAAATATGCTAGAACTAAAGAACATTTGTTTTAAAAGAGATGATAAACAAATTTTAAATAATATAAATTTAGAACTACCAAGCGGCAAATTTGTTGTTGTTACTGGTCCAAATGGATCTGGAAAATCAACTCTTGCCAAAATAATTATGGGAATTGAAAAGCCTGATACAGGAAGTATTATTTTTGACGGCGAAGATATTACAAATCTATCTATTGATGAAAGAGCAAGAAAAGGGATTGGATTTGCTTTTCAACAAGTTGTTAAGTTCAAAGGAATAACAGTTTATGACTTGATTAGACTTTCTGCAGGTAAGAAGGTTACAAAGAATGAAGCTTGTGAAATATTATCTACAGTTGGTCTTTGTGCCAAAGAATATATAGATAGAGAAGTAAACGGCTCTTTGTCTGGTGGTGAGCTTAAAAGAATTGAGATTGCTACAGTTGCTATAAGAAAAAATAAACTTATTATTTTTGATGAACCTGAAGCTGGTATAGATCTTTGGAGCTTTGAAAATTTAATTGAAGTTTTTGAAAGTTTAAGAGATAAGAATAAAGAAAGTACAACTTTAATAATTTCACATCAAGAGAGAATACTCAATATAGCTGATACAATAGTGTTGTTAAAGAATGGCAAGATAGCAAGTGTTGGAAGTAAAGAAGACGTAAAAAATGTTTTAACTTCTGATAAACGTTGTTGTAAACTATAGGAGGTTATGATGAATAATATTGAAAGTGGATTGTTAAAAGAAGTTGCTGGTTCTGATACTTTTGAAGGAGCATATAATATTAGAAAAGATGGTCAAGGCGTTGAAAGAAAGGTTACTGAAAATATTAATATTGTTACTAAAAAAGATAAGTCAGGAATAGATATATATGTAAAAGAAAATACAAAAAATGAATTTGTTCACATACCTGTAATAATTACACAGAGTGGACTTACAGATGTTGTTTATAATGATTTTTATATTGGTAAAAATGCAAAAGTTTTTATAATAGCTGGTTGTGGAATTCATAATGATCATCACAAAGATTCAACACATAATGGAATCCATAGATTCTTTTTAGAAGAGGGAGCATATGTTAAGTATGTTGAAAAACATTATGGAGAAGGCAATGGTGACGGCAAAAGAATTTTGAATCCAGTTACAGAAGTTTATTTAAAAGATGGTAGTGTACTTGAAATGGATTCTGTACAAATTAAAGGTGTTGATTCTACTGATAGAGTCACAAAAGGTGAACTTGGAGCAAATACTAATTTGATTGTTACTGAAAAGATAATGACGCATGGAAATCAATATGCTAAGACAACTTTTGATGTTACATTAAATGGTGAGAATTCTAGCACACACGTTACTTCACGTTCTGTTGCTGTTGATAATTCTAAACAAAAGTTTATCTCAAAAGTATATGGAAATTCAAAATGTTTTGCACATGTTGAATGTGATGCTATTATAAAAGACAATGCTTCGGTTTCAGCAACTCCAGAAGTAAATGCTAATAATGTTGATGCAAATTTAATTCATGAAGCTGCAATAGGAAAGATTGCAGGAGAACAACTTATTAAGCTTATGACTCTAGGATTAACAGAGAAAGAAGCGGAAGAAGAAATAATAAAAGGATTTTTAAAATAAAAATAAGGAGGCTGTGCCTTTGGAAAAGAGTGTTGATAATAAAAGCAATGTGACAGCAAAGGTTGGTTTGGTTGGAATATTAGGAAATTTATTTTTATTTATAATCAAAATAATTGTTGCAGTTATGAGTAAGAGCCAAGCAATGCTTGCAGATAGTATAAATAGTGGAACAGATATATTATCTTCTCTTATGACTTTGATTGGTGGTAAGCTTGCAGCTGAGGCACCTGACAAAGGACATAATTATGGTCATGCAAAGGCAGAGTATGTTTTTTCACTTATAATAAGTTTGATAATGGGATATCTTGCAATAAAAATTGCTTGGGATGGTGCAGTTTCATTAATTGATAAAAACGTTTTTGAAATTTCATGGTATCTGATACTGGGATGTGTTATAACCATGATTACAAAGTTCTTTTTATATATTTACACCCATAAAATTGGTGAAAAAAACGAAGATATTTTAATTCTTGCAAATGCACAAGATCATAAAAATGATATATTAGTTACAGCTTCTGTTTTGATCGGTGTTATTGCAGCCATCTTTAAAATTTACTGGCTTGACGGAGTTATTGCAATTTGCATAGCTACAAGAATTTTTTATGTGGCAATAGACTTCTTTGTACAAAGCTATACAGTTTTAATTGATAGATCTATGGATGATGTTGAAATAAAAGAAATAGAAAGCATAATTAAGACATATAAAAACATTGATCATATAGATAAGATAACTTCGAAATCAACAGGAAAGTCGTTTATTGTAATAGTTAAGGTTTCTGTTGATGGAAATATGACCGTAAATGAAAGCCATAAAATCGCTGGAAAGTTAAAATCAGATATAATGAAATTAAAAAATGTGTATGATGTAGTAGTACATATAAATCCAGTATAAGTAAGTTGTATTTTGAAGTTGAAAGGAGCAATAATATGCGTAATAAAAAAATAATTTTATGTTTTTTGATATTTGTTTTAATGGTGTCTGTTGGAATTGGTGCATTGTATGTTAAAGATATGATGGTATATACATACAAAACTGTAAATATTGATGACTACGGGATTACGTTAAAATATCCAAGAGCATATGAAGAAGTCGAAAAAGAAAAAGATAGTAGTCTAGAACAAATATCTAGTCAAATACAAGCAGCTGTTGATGAATACGAAAAATCAGGAGATAAACTAATAGAGTTTACTAAGGAACTTATTGATGTAAAGAGTGAAGTATCTGGAATAACACTACTAGTTGAAGGAATAAAAAAAGAAGAAAAAACAACGAAAACAATTGAGCAAATATGCAAAGATTATAAAGTAATGTTTCAAGTTTATAATCCCAACGCTGTTATTAAAAGCTCAGAATATAAAGAAATTTCAATAGATGGAAAAAGTGCTGGTAGAGTTGAGATATACATAGAAAATCAGAAGAGTACTTCGTTACCTGGATTAATTGCATATTTAATTCCACTTGATGATAGAGAAATTACGATAACATTTATGGGTACAGATATGTTATTTAAAAATGCTGAAAATGAAATTAAAAAAATAACAGAAAGTATAAAATTAGAATAAAAATTTTTGGATATAAATTTAAAAATACAATAATCTTTTTACGAAAAAACTATTCATAAGTTTCTATATGTAAACATGTAAAACATAATTGGTTTATTTAATAAAATGACATCTCGCAAATTGCTGAAAATACTGGAATTGAACATAAAATATTGCTTAAAATTTTATTTTAAATTTTAAGCTTTTTTTATTGTAAAAAATTATCCTTGTGTTACAATAGTAAATGAAATATTTTTGAAGTAAGAAATAACGAATGATAAATTATTTTTAGTAATAACCAAAGATGACATAGAGAAAAAATACTAAGGGGGTAGGAAAATGAACGTAATAAAATTAAAAAGGGAAAACAACACATTAGACATAGCTCTAATGGTTGAATCAGCAACAAGAACGGAAAAACAAGAATATGATGAGACAGCGATTGTAGAGGCATTAGTTCGTGAAGCAAATTGTGATAGGAATCTTGCAAAAGAGGTTGCATCAACAGTTACAGAAAGACTTATGAAGACTAATGTTTCGGAAGTCAGCACCTCACTAATAAGATCAATGGTTAATAATGTGTTATTAGAGAAAGGGTTAAACAAAGAGCTAAAGAGTAATTCAGAAGTTTCAATTCCATTTTACAATATTACCGAAATTATTGAAAATGCCAATAAAGAAAATGGAAATACAGCACATAATCCAGAATCAATAAACTTAACATTGGCAGAAAGAATCTTAAAAGAATATGCATTAAAGAATGTATTTGATGAAGATATTTCAGCAGCACACTTGGCTGGTGAAATTCACATTCATGACTTGGGCATGATTGACAGATTTTATTGCTCAGGACATTCACCAGAGTATGTTAAGAAAAATGGAATAAGAAATATTCCAACAATTCCTTCAAACTCAAAGCCAGCAAACAGTGCATCAGTACTTGCAAGACATATTTGTTCTTTTACTCAATTTTTACAAGGACAATTTGCTGGTGCTATAGGTTGGGAAGCAATTAATGTTTTCTTTGCACCACTTTTAGTTGGAATGCCATACAAAGAAATTAAACAATTAGCACAAACATTAATATTTGATTTATCTCAACTTGCAGGTGCAAGAGGAGGACAAGTTGCATTCTCTGATTTCAATGTGTATGCATCAATTCCACATCATTATAGAGAAGTTCTTGCAATGGGACCAAAAGGCAAGTACATGGTAACAGATGAGCTAGATCATATTACATATTTTGATACACAAGCAGAAGCAAAGAAATTTGCTGAAGACAATGGTCAAAGAGTTTTAAGATATAAGGATTATGAAAAAGAATCTAGAATATTTGCAAAAGCGATATTAGAAGTTGTTGGCGAAGGTGATGCTGATGGTATGCCATTCGCATTCCCAAAGATTAACCTACATGTTAACGAAGAATGTTTTACAGATCCAGCTACAAAAGCTTTGCTAATGGTAGCTTGTGAATCTTCTAGTAAGAATGGATGCCCATACTTTATATTTGATAGAAATGCATTTTCAGTTTCACAATGTTGCAGATTGAAAATTGACTTTTCTGAGGAAGATAAGAAACTTATCGATACACCAGAAGAATTAAGATTTGTTGGTGGTCAAAATGTTTCAATAAATATGCCAAACATACCACTTAAAGTTGGTAAAAATAAAGAAGCTTTTTACAAAGAATTGGAACACAGAATGGAAATGGCAGCAAGAGCAAATGTTCAAAGACAAAATTATGTTTGGAAAATTGCTAGTGCTGAAAATTCTCCACTTAGCTTCTATGCAAAAGGAATGGATGGAAAAGCTTATGTTAGACTAAAGAACATTTCTTATTTGATTGGTATTGTTGGACTAAATGAATGTGTTTACAATTTGATTGGTCAACAATTACATGAATCTGATGAAGCATATATGTTAGGATTAGAGATAATTTCTTTCATGTATCAACAAACTAAAGTATTAAGTAAAAAATATGGAATAGCATTAAAACTTGAAGAAACGCCAGCAGAGAGTACTGCAGGAAGATTTGCAAAACTAGATATTAAGAAATATGGTGATCTTGCATATCACAAAGAAAATAATTTTGGTGTTTATTATACAAACTCAGTTCACTTTGCTGCAGATAGTGATGTTGATTACATTACTAGATTACAAAAACAATCTAAGTTCCATACGTTAGTTGAAGCTGGTAGTATGATACATATATGGTCTGGAAACAATGTACCAAGT
The DNA here is from genome assembly GCA_963637565.1 of bacterium. GTDB lineage: Bacteria > Bacillota > Clostridia > TANB77 > UBA1234 > UBA1234. The sequence continues at coordinate 10,994 of CAVHNT010000059.1, read as the reverse complement.
CCAAAAGCTATTTATGATTTGCTTGAAAAAACATGGTATAAGACGAAATGTGTACAATGGGTATTATCTCCTGAATATACATTATGCCAAGATTGTAGAACTAAGAGCAATGGATTATTAGAGCAATGTCCAAAATGTGGAAGTATAAACATAAGAGGCGTTACAAGAATAACAGGCTATTATGTATTTATTGATAAATTTAATAGCGGAAAACGTGCAGAACTTGCAGATAGATTGAGAGAAAATATTGATCGTAATCAAGCTAATAAAGATCAAATTGATATAGATGAAATAATGATGAATTAGTAATAAACAAAGGAGGAAACTATAATGATAAAAACATATACAATACCAAATTGTCCAATGTGTGAGGAACTAAAAAATTACATGAAAAATAGTCATATATCTTATGAAGAAACAAATGTAGAGGAAGACTTTGTTGCTAGAGCTAAAATGGTTAGCTTAGATATAGATCAAATGCCAGCGGTAGAAGTAAACGGAAAAATATACTCTGGAAATGTTGATGAATTAAAAAACATTGTTGCAATGTAGTTTTATAAAGATGGTTCAATAATTTAAGCGAGCTATTTTAGCTCGCTTAAGTTTTCAGCAAAAGAAAAAATAAGGGGAGAAAGATATGGTTAAGTCAGTAATTTGGTCAAGCATGATAGACTATCCTGAAAATGTATGTACTACATTGTTTACAGGTGTTTGCAATTTTGATTGCGAGTTTTGTTATAATAGAGGGCTTTTGAAAGAAAAAGAAATGGACTTTGAAAAAGAAATTTTACCTAAATTATTAGATAGAAAAGATTTTATAGATCATGTAATTATATCTGGCGGTGAATGTACAATACATCCAGATTTTGAAAGAATAATAAATATTTTATATGATAATGGTTTCAAGATAGGAATTCATACTAATGGTTATGCACCAGAGGTTTTGGAAAGGGTAATTGATAAACTTGATTATATTGGAATGGATATAAAAAATGACTTTGATAATTACAATGCTATAACTCAAAAACAAATAGATATAGAAAAAATAAAAAAATCTATGGATATGATTTTAAATAATAATATAAAATATGAATTTAGAACTACTGTGTATCCTAAATATATAGACCAAGATAATGTTGTAAATATAGCAAAATATTTAAAAGAAGTTGGCTCTAAAAATTATGTCTTGCAAAATTATTTTGATTACAACAAAACTGTGATACCTTATTCTAAAGAAAAAATGATGGAAATAAAAGAAGAATGCTGTAAATACTTGCCAACGACTGTTAGGGGAATAATTTAGATAAAAAGGAGAATTATTTATGAACGAAATAATAGAAAAAGGCTTAAAACTAAATCCAAATATGAAGCTTAATGATGACGAGGAACATGTAAAAAAGATATTGATTGGAATTGAGAAAAAAGAGGGACATTGTCCTTGCGTGCTTACAGTAAATGAGGATACAATATGTCCTTGCAAAAAGATGAGAGAAGAAAACAAGTGCTGTTGCAAGTTATATCTAAACAAATAAGAATGTTGGAATAATATTAATATACCATGTTTTGTAAGCATTTATAATATGGTAAAAAATGGCTTTAAAATTAAAATAAAAAAATCAAATTTTATATTGACAATAAAGCCAATATTTATTATACTATCATTTGTCAGCTGATGGATCTTTAGCTCAGTTGGTTAGAGCAACCGGCTCATAACCGGTCGGTCCGGGGTTCGAGTCCCTGAAGATCCACCATGACTTTTAATTTAATATATGGGTAGGTGGCCGAGTGGCTAAAGGCGGCAGACTGTAAATCTGTTCTCACTGAGTACGGTGGTTCGAATCCACCCCTGCCCACCAAAAAGCGAGTATCTTGAAAGGTACTCGCTTTTTATTTGATATTCCTTGACAAAACATGCTTTTGGGTTATAAAATGAAGCTGTGAATTTGTCGTGATTTTTTTACCCATCGTTAATATGAAGGGGGAATATTGGTGCGGAATATGTTGAAAACTTTGATGACTGCTACAGAAGAATACGTTCCATTAAAACGTGAACTATTAGGAATTGAGCCGGATATATTCATCAGTGTTGCTACTAAGTGTGGCTTTGAGCCAATCTATATTGAAGATGAAAACATGCAACGGGTCATTTTGAGGCAACTTGGAGTTCCTAAAGTTTTTTTGTATGATCAAAATGAATCTGATGAGTTCTGCTTTTTAAATCTTTCAGACTTTCATGTTGGACACAAGGATTTTGATGAAGAGGCTCTTTTAAGCGTTTTACGTAAGTATTACGAAAAGGTTAAAAATGCTAAGCACAAATATGTCTTTATTGCTGGCGATGCTTGTGATGCAATATATGAAGAGGGGCTGTCGTATGAACTAGTGCAGGCGAATGATACTTTTAGTAATAAAGTAAAAAAAGAGCACCAAATTCAAAGAGAGAAGCTTTATACTATTTTTTCTTCTTTTCCGTTGGATTATATAGCATTGAATGGAAATCATGAGTATATGTTTGTGCAACTTGGATTACAATCTCCGTTAGCAGTAATTGAAGCAAGACTGCGTAATGTGGGTATTAACTACACGTTTTATGATACCTACATTATGGATTTTATTATTGCTGGTATTACGTTAAGAGTAATGCATCTTGAAGGACATCTTTATAAAGAAGGTAGAAATCCTATATATGAACGTATAAATCAATTTAAAAATGATAGACTTTTATCATGCTACTATAATGGAAAAAAGTATCCAGTAAGGATTATACAGTCTGGCCATAGACATAAGAGACAAATCTTGTATGATCCATCAAGTAAGGTGTATGCTATTGAAGCTGGCTCTTTTTTAAAAAATGAGATGTATGGTAAACCTCAAATGATACAGGGGCAAGTTGGAAAGAATGGTATTGTAACTTTGCTGTAATTGTTAATAATTTAATAATAAAAAACATCTATTTAAAGTAAGTCAAAAGCTTATTTTTTATAGATGTTTTTTGTTATGCGAAGATATTTAATTTATGTGAGAGATTTTCTTGCTTTTAGTTGAAAACTTTCTTGCTCACTTAATGTGAAAGTGTAGTTTTATTATTGAATATGCATACTGATTGTGATAGTATTTTAGTGGTTGAAAACTATTAAAAATTTTCAAATAATTGATTGGAGGATATATGAAGTCTTTAATTATTTTAATTAGTAAAATTTTATATATGATTGGAAAATTGATTGGTAAGGGCAGTAGTATGCCAGGAAAAATAGCGTTAAAGTTGGATAAAAACATTTTGAAGAAAGTTGCCTTGCCAGATGATATTGTAGTTGTTACGGGAAGTAATGGAAAAACTTCTACAGTAGAAATGATTTGCAGTGTGCTTGAAAGTAACGGATATAGTGTTGGTTGCAATAAGGAAGGCTCTAATCAAACGGAGGGCGTTACCACAATGATTTTAAACAATTGCAACTTGAAAGGCGAAGTTAAGAAGGATGTTTTGGTAATCGAAAGTGACGAAAGATATTTAAGACATACACTTAAATATTTTAGACCTAAATATTTGGTAGTTACTAATTTATATAGAGATCAAATGACTCGTAATGGTCATCCTGAGCTTATTTTCGATATTATAAAAGAGACTATATCAGATGATATACATTTAATTTTAAATGCTGATGATCCTCTTTCTTCTTTGTATGGTTACAAAAAAACCGGTGTAACTTATTTTGGCATGGAAAGAAATCAATTTTCTAAAGAAAAAAATGATAGTGCTTATAATGATGGCGCATATTGTCATAATTGTAAAGAACCCCTAAAGTATGATTATTATCATTATAACCACATTGGTTCTTATCATTGTGATAACTGCGGACATAAGAGAAACGAGCCACAATATAAAGTTACTGCACTAGATTTAGAAAATGGTGAAATGACAATTAATGATAAATATAAGTTAAAAATGAATCTTAGAAGTGTATATAATGCATATAATTTATTAGCAACATTTGCTGTTACTAGACTTATAGGGGTAAAAGATGATCAAGTTGTTAATTCTTTAAACAATTATATTGTTAAGAATGATAGAGTTCAAAAGTTTGAAATCAATGGTCATAATGCAATGTTACTTACTTCTAAACATGAAAACTCTATTTCGTATAATCAATCATTATTATATGTTGTAAGAGAAAACAAGCCTTGTACAGTTGTTATAATAGTTGATGCTGTCAGCAGAAAATATTTTACGAGTGAAACATCATGGCTTTGGGATATAGATTTTGAACTATTGCAAAATAATTGTGTAAAGAAAATTGTTTTGGCAGGAAAGTATGTGCATGACTTAGTTACAAGATTTAAATTTGCAGGAATTAATATGGAAAAGGTTGTTGCTAAGGAAAACTTAGATGATATGATGAATGAGGTAAAGGAAAAATCTGAGGGCGACATATACGTTATTACATGTTTTTCGGATAGGATGAAATTCTTAGATAGGAGGTAATTTAATGCAGGTAAAATTGTTACATCTATATTATGATATTATGAATTTGTATGGTGACTACGGAAATGTTGTTGTTTTAAAAAAATATTTGGAAGACCAAGGTGCAAGCGTTATATTAGATAAAAAAACAATCGGTGATGAAATAAATGTTAAAGAATATGATTTTATATTTATTGGCTCAGGTACAGAGAGAAGTTTAGATAGGGTATTATTAGATTTCTCAAAATATAGAGATGATATAAAAGAATATATTGATGAAAAGAAAATATTGTTGGCTACGGGTAATTCTTTTGAAATGTTTGGAAAGAGTATTGATGGTAAAGAAGCACTTGGAATATTTGATTTTGAGGTGAAAAGAGATAAAGACAGGACAACTTCTGATGTTATATATAAGAGTCAGTATTTGAAGAAAGAAGTTGTAGGATTCATAAATAAAGGAACTAAGATGTATCATAATATGAATCCTTTCTTTGAAGTTGAATTTGGAATTGGAGAAAATGAGAACAATGATTATGAAGGCGTAAAATACAAGAATTTTTATGGAACTCATTTATCAGGTCCAGTTCTTGCACGAAATCCAGACTTTGCAACGACAATTGTTGCTGAAATTATGAAAGATGTGAAACCTAATTTTAAACTAAAAAAAGTAAATTATCAAAATGAAATTGATGGATATGAGCTTGTTTTAAGTGAGCTTAGAAAGAGAAAAGAGAGTAAATAATATAATCAAAAAAATGAAGAAGAGGTTTACGTTAGAGTTGACGTATACCTCTTTTTTATACAATAGGAAAGTAACAAATTTGCAACTTTTTATGTATTAATTTTCTTTCCTATTGCATAAAAAACTTTAATTTATGCGAGAGATTTTCTTTCTTTCAGTCGAAAACTCTCGAGGGTCGAAAGAATGAAAATCGAAGATTTTCATCTTTCTTGTGAGAGATTTTCATCTTTCTTGTACAAATAGGAAAGTACTGAATTTCGTGAACTTCTATTGAGTTACTTGTAAGATTTTGAACTATATTTAAGTCGTGTAGCCTCACCTCCTCGAATGTGTCTTTCTGCCTTATTCTCGTCTAATACTATCTTTGCTTCATTTGCAAGCGAAAGATTTATTTTCTTTAGTCGTTCTGTAATATCTTTATGAACGGTAGATTTAGATACTCCAAATTTTTTAGCGGCACCTCGTACAGTATCTTTACTATCTATAATATAATGTGCTAATTCAACAGCACGTTCCTCTATGTAGACTTTCTTCACGAGAAAACCCCCTTTTAAATACACTTTGTAAATTGTATTCAAAGGGGGCTTATCTTATTACTTAAAAGAAAAAACGTAAACTCTTTTGCTTTTTCTTATCCAAATAATGAAAAAAGAATATGCAAACGTCAGTTTTATGATATAATCTTGAAGAGGTGATTGTACCATGAGTTTTGATGTTGAAGAGTTTTCTTTTAAAAGCTCAAATGGACTAAATAAGATATATGGAAAAATGTACATACCGATTGATATTGAATTAAAAGGAATTGTTCAAATATGTCACGGTATGTGTGAATATATAGATAAGTACATTAATTTTGCTAAGTTTTTGACAAGTAATGGATATATTGTTTGTGGTCATGACCAAATTGGTCACGGAATGTCAATAAATTCTGATGATAATCTTGGATATTTTGCACCTGATGATGGTTATAAATATTTAATAGAAGACTTAAAAAAAGTTACAGATATTGTAGTAGAAAAATTTCCTAATTTGCCTATATTTTTATTTGGACATTCAATGGGTTCTTTTATTTCAAGATGTTATATAGCTAAATATGGAAAAAACTTGAGCGGTGTGGTACTTTGTGGCACTATTGGACCTCAGCCACTAGCTCGTGCTGGAATAAAGTTGGCAAAAATGATGAGTGAAAATAAAGGTGATCATTATAGAAGCAAGCAACTTTATAATATGGCATTAGATTTTGCTAATCTAAAGTTTCTACCTGCAAAAACAAGATTTGATTGGATTTGCAGCGATAAAGATGAGGTGCTTAAGCATGTAGCCGATAAAAAATGCAACTTTTTATTTACAGTTTCAGGGTTTAAAGATTTGTTTAATTTAGTTAGTTTGTGTAATTCGCCTAAAGTTATAAAAACTATTCCAAAAGATTTATCAATATTTTTTATTTCTGGGTCACTTGATCCAATTGGCGAAAATGGTCTTGGGGTTAAACGTGCTGTTAAATTGTATAAAGATGCTGGGCTCAGCAAGGTTAAATGTAAGATATATCCTAAAGATAGGCATGAACTTATAAACGAAAAGAATAAAAAAGAAGTTTATGATGATATTTTAAAATGGATAGATAAAGTATTGAAGTAGGGTGAGAATATGATAATTGCTTTGGTAGTGTTGGCATTATTTATAATCGGCTATATTATTTACACTGTTTATTTAAAAGAATATGTAGATGTTACAATAGTATATAAATCTCTTAGAAAGCTCTTAGCATCAAGAGATGTGATGTTACTCAAAATTATCCCAGATATAGAAGATAAAAAATATGCTGAAAGAATATTGAATTTAATAAATAACAGGAATGAGGCAAGTAAAATATCTTATGATGATGCAATAAGAGCAGACATTACACTTCATAATGAGTTAAAAAATTTGTATGACATTATTAATAAAATGGATAAAAATGAACTTCAATTAGAGATATTTAAAAAAGTTATTGAGTATGAAAAAAGAATAAAATTAGCAAGAGTAAAATATACAGAAGTAGTTAGTAAATACAATATGGGATTAACAGTTCATCCTAAAGTATGTATAAAAATACTTCATATGAAGCCATTAGAGGTGTATGGCTCAAAGAATAAATAGTGGAGGTTATTATGGAGTTGGAAGAAGAAAGAATTATTTGTCCAGGGCTTGAATCTTCAGATAAGGAAATAGAAACAAGTTTAAGACCAAGAGTACTAGATGACTACGTTGGACAAGAAAAAGTAAAAGAAAATTTAAAAATATTCATAGAGGCTGCAAAGCAAAGAAATGAACCGCTAGATCACACATTGCTTTACGGACCTCCAGGACTTGGAAAAACGACACTTTCAAATATAATTGCAAACGAAATGAATGCAAATATAAGGATTACATCAGGGCCTGCAATTGAAAAACCTGGTGATTTAGCAGCTTTACTTACTAATTTAGCACCTGGTGATGTTTTATTTATAGATGAAATTCATAGGCTTAATCGTAGCGTTGAAGAAATACTTTACCCTGCACTTGAAGATTTTTCGCTAGATATAATAATTGGTAAAGGACCAAGTGCTCGTTCAATAAGACTGGATTTGCCTAAGTTTACGTTAGTTGGTGCAACAACAAAAGCGGGAAGTATTTCATCACCACTTAGAGATAGGTTTGGAATTATAAATAGGTTAGAACTATATAGTAAAGAAGATTTGATGAAGATTGTAAAACGTTCTGCAGGAATATTAAAAATGGATATAACAGATAAAGGAGCAGCAGAAATTGCTTCAAGATCTCGTGGTACTCCTAGAATTGCAAATAGATTATTAAAAAGAGTTAGAGATTTTGCACAATTAGAATCAGGTGGAGTCATAACTGATGAAATTGCAGATAAAGCATTAAACAGCTTAGAAATAGATAAGCTTGGGCTAGATAATATAGACAGAATAATGCTTGAAACAATTATAAATAAGTTTATGGGCGGACCAGTAGGAGTTGAAACGTTAGCTGCAGCAATAGGCGAAGATGTAAATACAATAGAAGATGTTTATGAACCATACTTGATGCAGATAGGGTTTATTAGTAGAGGACCAAGAGGAAGAATGGCAACCGTTGATGCTTACAAACATTTAGGAATAGAGTATAAAGAAAAATAAATAAAAGAAAGGCAATTGATTAGAAAAATTCTCTTATTAATTGAAATATAAAGAAAATGAAAATATTATTACATACTTGCTGTGCACCATGTTCAACTTATGTGGTAGATAAGCTTAGAAAAGATGGTTACACAGATTTAACATATTATTGGTACAACATAAACATACATCCATATACAGAGTACAAAAACAGATTAGAAACGTTAAAGATGTACGCTGAAATGATAAATATGCCGCTTATAATTGAACCTGATTATGGCATTCGAGAATTCACAAAAAGCGTTGTAAACGATATAGATGGCCGTTGCAAATTTTGTTATAGATCACGCTTAGAAAAAACAGTTAAATATGCGAGAGAACACGGATACGAAGCATTTACAACAACACTTTTGGTAAGTCCATATCAAAAGCATGACTTAATTGTAGAAATAGCAAACGAACTTTCAAAAGAATATGACATACCATTTATTTATCAAGATTTTAGAGAAGGTTTCAGAATAGGGCAACAAATGGCACGAGATGCAGGGCTATACATGCAAAAATACTGTGGATGTATATATTCAGAAGAAGAAAGATACATGAAACAGATAATGAAAGATAAGGAAAATAGATAGAAATTAATTAATGAAAAGAAGAAGTATTAGTAGAGGCACATGGTGTGAACTATATCCCTTAAAGTGGGCAGTAATAAAAAGAGCTGAGAAAATATTAGTAGTGAAGCACAGTGTGCTACATAAAAATGTACACGAACTTTGCAACTAAAATAATGTTTTATATGTAGGAGAATTTGATATGGTTTTAAAAGAAGACACAGATTCTATGGAAGTAGAAAACTTTGAAGAGACTTTAAAGAAAAGGTTAAGATTAAAAATAGAAAAAGATGCAAGAAAATTTTTTATAGATTTTACGCAAGGAGACAGTATATCCAATGTGGCTTCACAGGAATTGCAAGGAATTGATGACGTTTTATATGAGTATTATAATAATACATTTGAGAAAAGTCACGAATATGATAGATTAGATAATGAAGCAAGATGGAATGTTTTAGATAAAAAGGTAAAAGATTTTCTTCAAAATTTTACAGATAACAATTTAAAGAAAATGTACGAAAACATTGATTTTACAGAAGATGAGAGTAAGTATATTCAATTAAAAAATATGAGAAGTATACAGGATAATTCATCAGCCAAAAACGCTTTGGTAGAAGTTATATTGAGAAGAAAATTATTTGAGATATTTGGAAAAGAAGAAATTTCAAAAATGTTGATACTCATATCTGAGAAAAGTTTTGATGGTAAGCGACACATTATGCAGTTAATGTCAGACAATCCCTTTGATAGAAGCATATCAGAAAGATGGAAAAATGAAATTGACAAAATAGTTGAACATTGGTTTAATGCCATGATAAATTGTGGTGGCTATGCTTTAAAAATAGATCAGTGCTTTTTTACTCCAACATCAAGAAGAGAAAATGATGGAGAAGAAATTGTTAAAGAAGATGCTAAAGTAATTTCATCATATTTAGAAAAGTTTCCATTTATTAGACTATTAGGAGATACTAAATTAAAAGATGATGAGTATATTGTTATTTATAGAGCTCAAGCTGGACATGCATGTGAAGGACGTCATTTTATACGAGTTGAAAGAGATGGAACAATAACAGAAAAAGATGGAAGTGGACCAATAAGAAAATTTGAAAAATGGGATTCGGCTTTTCAAGATGAGGATAAAATTATAGAGATTATGTTTGCTGTGAAAGAAGAGCATCCTATGTTTGGATATACAACGGAATATGTAAATGATAATTGTAATGGTAAAAATTTCGAACAAACAGTAGAACAAGCTGTGAAAGATGAAAATAATACTTTTACATATCATTGCAAAGATTATTCTTTGAAAAAGGATAAAGAAGGCAATGTTGTTGTATGTTCAATTGAAGGAAAAAGATTTGTTGTTGTTGCTGATGTTCTTTTAGATAAAAAAGAAGATGAAAATATGGAATGTGTCGTAATGGTAAGAGATGGCTACAATAAGATAATTGAAAATTATGAAGGAAAAGTAAAGCCTGTTATAAAGGATGGTAAGTTGATAAATTATGATTCTTTTCGAAATATAAAAGACAAGGATGATGAAAGGGAACATATAGAAAACGATAGATAAATTTGGTAAAGACTTTAATCTTGAACAATTAGTAGTTATAGAGAATGATGATAATATACATATTGCTTTTATGGGGACAGAAGATGCAAAATTAAAGACTTCTTTTCATATGTTGGCATATCATTCAAGCTTTTCAAATGAACAAACTGAAATATTAGAAAAATATTGTATTGAAAACAAATTATTAATGTTTGATGAAAGTGATTATCGTGGCGAGAAAAGACTTGATAGAAAAACAGGAATAGGATATAATGGCTTGAACATCAGTATACATTTTTAATTAAAGAAAAAGGGAAAATTTCCCATCAGTCAAACACAAAGGTTTATTTAAAAGATTATAAAAAACAAAAAGAAAGGATGAAGGGGATGGAAAGATTAAGAAGAAATGAGAAAGGAATATCATTAATAGCGTTAGTAATAACAATTATAGTTGTAATAATATTGGCAGCGATTGCATTTAATAGTTCAACGA
>CAVHNT010000058.1:0-9104 GCA_963637565.1 bacterium | reverse complement strand
TCGAGAGTCGAAAGAATGAAAATCGAAGATTTTCATCTTTCTTGTACAACAGGAAAGTAATAAATTTTGCAATCTAATAAAAACCGGAGATTTTAATCTTAATATTTTGATTTAGTATGCACTTGCAAAAAAGCACCTCAAATGATAAAATCAAAGGGCGAAGGATGTGAAGAAAATGGAAGGTTTGACACCTATGATGCAACAGTATGTTGATACCAAAGAACAGTACAAAGATTGTATTCTTTTATATAGATTGGGTGATTTTTATGAGATGTTTTTTGATGACGCTATAACTGCATCAAAAGAGCTTGAAATCACTTTGACAGGTAAGGATTGTGGCCTAAAAGAAAGAGCACCAATGTGCGGAATACCATATCATAGTATTCAAAATTATCTTAGCAAATTAATTGCGAATGGACATAAAGTGGCCATATGTGAACAAATGGAGGATCCAGCTCTTGCAAAAGGTTTGGTAAAAAGAGATGTTATAAGAGTAATAACACCAGGAACAGTTATAGAGTCAAATATATTAGAAGAAAAAAAGAATAATTATATTTCATCAATATACAAAGTTGGTATACATTACGGATTGGCGTATTCAGATGTTTCAACAGGTGAGTTTTGTACTACAGAAATTGTTGAAGGTAATAATTTTGCAAAATTGATAAATGAACTAGTTAGGTTTACACCGGCTGAAATTGTGGTTAATCCAGAAATGTTTGCAAGTACATCTGAGATTAATACTATTCAAGAAAAATTTAAAACATATATAACTACATCAACTGATGAGATTGAAAATATAGATATACATGGCTTTGACAAATTAGAAAAAAAGCCTTTTGCTAAAGAGGCAACTAAGTTACTTTTAACTTACATAAGAGAAACTCAAAAAGTAGATATGAAACATATATCAAACATTGAGTATTATAGTGCTGAAAAGTACATGGCTTTAGATATGATAGCAAGAAGAAATCTAGAGATAACAGAAACTATAAGAGACAGGAACAAAAAAGGAAGCTTACTATGGGTATTGGACAAAACATCAACATCTATGGGGGGAAGACTCCTTAGGAGATGGTTAGAAAAGCCTCTTATGGATGTGAAAGAAATTGAAGGAAGGCTTGGAAGCGTTGAAGAACTAAAAGGTTCTGCAATGAGACGAGGAAATATTGCAGAAGTACTAGATAGAGTTTATGACATAGAAAGGTTAACAGGAAAAATTTCTTATGGAACAGTTAATGCCAAAGACATGGTAGCCTTGAAAAATTCTCTTCAACAATTACCAGACTTGAAAAATATATTAGCTGATTTTAAATCGGATTTATTAAAAAACTTATATGAGAATTTGGATACACTTGAAGATATTGCAAAACTAATTGATGATGCAATTGTGGACGATCCACCTGTTAGCGTTAAGGAAGGTGGAATAATAAAAATAGACTATGATGAAGAGGTAAAAAAACTTAGAACAGCTTCAACAGAGGGAAAAAATTGGGTAATTGCATTAGAGGCAAAAGAAAGAGAAGCAACAGGAATAAAAAACTTAAGAGTTGGATTTAATAAAGTGTTTGGCTATTATATTGAGGTATCTAAATCTTTTGTAAATCAAGTTCCAGACAGATTTATAAGAAAGCAAACGCTAACAACTGGTGAAAGATATATAACAGATGAATTAAAAGAAATTGAAAGTACAATATTAGGAGCACAAGACAAAGTTGTTAATCTAGAATATGAGATATTTACAAAAATTAGAGATGAAATTTCTAACCACATAGTTAGATTACAAAAGAGTAGTAATGTAGTTGCTACAATTGACACGTTGAACTCACTTGCAGAAGTAGCAGACAAATATAACTATGTAAAGCCTGAAGTAAATGAAGAAGATGTAATTGAAATAAAAGAAGGCAGACATCCTGTTGTAGAAAGACTTATTCCAAGTGGGGCATTTGTTCCAAATGATACATTATTAAATGAAGGCGAAGATAGAGTAAATATCATAACAGGACCAAACATGGCAGGAAAATCTACTTATATGAGACAAGTTGCATTAATTACACTTATGACTCAAATAGGAAGTTTTGTTCCAGCGGATTATGCAAAAATAGGAATAACAGATAGAATATTTACAAGAGTTGGGGCATCAGATGACTTGGCATCAGGACAATCAACGTTTATGGTTGAGATGAATGAAGTTGCAAATATTATTTCAAATGCAACTAAAAGAAGTTTACTTATACTTGATGAAATAGGAAGAGGTACATCAACATTTGACGGTCTTTCGATAGCGTGGGCTGTGGTTGAACATATTGCAAAAAAAATTGGTGCAAGAACATTATTTGCTACACATTATCATGAACTTACAGAACTTGAAGATAAAATTGACGGTGTAAAGAATTACTGCATAGCGGTAAAAGAAAAAGGGGAAGATGTAATCTTTTTAAGAAAAATAATTCGTGGTGGAGCAGATGAGAGTTATGGTGTTCATGTTGCGAAACTTGCTGGGATACCCAATAATGTTACAGTTCGTGCAAATGAAATATTAAAAACTTTAAAAGAAAATAATTTTTCAAACAAGAGTGAAAAAGAGCCTAAAAAAGCTTATGCAATGCAAAATCAATTTGATTTGTTTAATTACAAACTTGGTGAAATAGCAAGTGAAATAGATAAAATTAATATAAATGAATTGACTCCAATAGAAGCGCTTAACACTCTTATGAAGCTGAAAATGAAACTTTAATAGTAAATATGGAGGAAAGCAAATGAAACTATGTGTTAATTATTTAAGAGAGGTAAAAGAACTAATAGAAGAAGGAAAAATAGATTTTATAGATTATATAAAATTATTTAGCATAAGTGGAGATTTAACACCTTTTGATTGGTGTATAACCAAGAAGAATGTAATGTTTCATGGATTTGTTGGTGAGTTTTCGAATGTCGCAAATAAAGATTTTCTAAAAGGAAGAGATGTTGAACTTCAAAGAGACTATTTTAAAAGAGGAAATACACCATATATATCAATTCACATAAACAGAGATAGAAATGAAGACGAAAATGAAGAAGAATGTGCAAAGACTATCTCAGAAAATATTAAAGCAATAAGAAAAGAATTTGATATGAGGATATTATTAGAAAATGTTCCGGCTTCAGATAAAAGACCTTACAATAAATTTTTATCAAATCCAGAATTTATTACAAGAGTTGTTAATGAAAATAATTGTGAGTATTTATTTGATATAGGTCATGCAAGAGCGGCTGCAGAAGTATTAGAAATTCCTTTTGATGAATATGTTTCAAGACTTCCAATGGATAAGCTTGTAGAAATGCATTTAGCAGGTTCAATGAGACTAAAAGATGGAAGATTGACAGCAAATCATTCAATGCTTCATGAAGAGGATTATGAATTTATAGAAAAAGCTGTAAAGAAATATAAAACCTTAGAAGTTTTAACATTGGAATATGGACCTTTTGTACAAAATGATGTTGTTGGAGAAGTGCCTATGGTTTCTGATGACAAAGTAAATGAAGTAGCAAAAGAGCAAGTATATAATCAGCTTATAAGATTAAATGAAATTAGAAATAGAGTGTAAAAAATACATATAAAACACATAAGAAAAAGGAGGTTATCATGGGAAGTATAGTATTATTGGACGATTTAACAATAAATCAAATTGCGGCTGGTGAAGTTATAGAAAGACCAGCAAATGTTGTAAAAGAATTAGTTGAAAATTCATTAGATGCAAATGCAACGTCAATTTCTGTAGAAATAGAAAATGGTGGCATAACATATATGAGAATAACTGATAACGGAAAAGGTATAGAACCTGATGATGTTGATTTAGCGTTTGAAAGACATGCTACTAGCAAAATAAGAAGAGCAGAAGATTTAGTTAGAGTCTCAACAATGGGGTTCAGAGGAGAGGCTTTGGCAAGTATTGCTGCAATAGCAAAAGTTGAAATGATAACAAGAACAAAGAACAATGAAACAGGTACAAAAGTTATTGTTGAAGGTGGAAATATTCTTTCAAAAGAAGAATGCGGTGCACCAATAGGAACAACAATAACAATAAGAGAATTATTTTATAATACACCTGTGAGATATAAATTCTTAAAGAAAGATTTTACAGAAGGTGGATACATAGAAACAGCAGTAGAAAGAATAGCACTTATTCATCCAGAAGTGGGATTTAAACTTATAAATAATAAAAAAGAAGTCTTACACACAAGCGGAAACGGAAGCGTGACAGACGTTGTATATAATGTGTTTGGAAAAGATATTGCTTTAAATCTTGTTGATGTTAATTTTCAGTATGAAAATATCAGAGTAACTGGAGTTGTTGGAAAACCAGAAATAGCAAGATCTAACAGAAGTAATCAAATGTTCTATGTAAATGGAAGATTTATAAAAGATAAAACATTATCAGCTGCCGCAGAGGAAGCATATAGAACAATGATACCACATGGAAAATTTGGTTTCTGTATTTTAAATATCAACATACCGCCGGAGCAAGTTGATGTTAATGTTCATCCTGCAAAGTTAGAAGTTAGATTTTCAGAAGAAGGAAAAGTTTTTAAAGCAATACATTATGCCATAAAAAATACGTTGCTTGGTGTTGATTTAATAAGAGAAGATGATGATAACAAATATGTACCAGATGTTAAGAATATCACATCTGAAGATAATTCAAAAAACATGGATACAATTGAAAGCAAAGTTGTGCCAATAACCGAAAACACAGTACCAAAAAGAACTCTGTTTGATATATTTAAAGGTAAACAAGAAAAAAATAATTCTGTAAAAGAAGAAGAATTAAAAGATAACGAATACATAATTGAAGTTACACAAAAAGAAGAAAGAGAAAAGAAATCATTCATGAATAATCTAAC
The DNA here is from genome assembly GCA_963637565.1 of bacterium. GTDB lineage: Bacteria > Bacillota > Clostridia > TANB77 > UBA1234 > UBA1234. The sequence goes on along the minus strand of CAVHNT010000058.1, from coordinate 4,220 downwards.
AACTAATTCTGAAAGCAAAATTGCTAGACCGTTTGAAATAAAAAATCCAGAAGAAGCAGAAAATCTACACAAATTAGAAACTAATGTGGAACAAAACGAAAACGTGAATGCGGAAAGTAAGGACACTAACAATGCAATCACTGAGGAGAATCAAGTAAAAACATTTTTTGAAAAAGATTTTAGTGATAAAGCACCAATACCAGAATATAAAATCTTAGGAGTTGCGTTTGATACATACATATTACTTCAAATGGATGATGATGTGTACATATTGGACCAACATGCGGCACACGAAAGAGTGTTGTACGAAAAAATAAAAGAAAACTTTTATCGCTCAGGTGGAAAAGAAGTGCAAATGTTATTATTGCCAGATATTTTAGAAGTATCCAAAAGAGATATGCATATGATAAAAGATCACATAGATTTATTTGAACAAGCTGGTTTTGCACTAGAAGAATTTGGAGAAAATACAATAAAAATTAATGGTGTACCTGTAATATGTTATGAGATGGATACTAAAGCACTTTTCATGGATATATTAGATGGCATAGATATAACAACAAGGACAAATAAACAAGATATAGAAGAAAAATTTATTGCTACGGTTGCTTGTAAGGCTGCGGTAAAAGCAAATATGAAATTGGATGAAAGAGAAATAAGAGGCTTATTAGATCAAATGTTATTGCTTGATAATCCATTCACATGTCCTCACGGTAGACCTACTGCAATAAGAATTACAAAATATGAAATAGAAAAGAAATTTGGCAGGAGGTAAAAAATGAAACCCAAAGTTATAGTTATAGTTGGACCAACAGCATCAGGAAAAACTTCAGCTTCAATTGAACTAGCAAAAAAAATTAACGGTGAAATTATATCCGCTGATTCCATGCAAATATATAAAGATATGAATATTGGTACTGCTAAGCCTACTTTGGATGAAATGTCAGGAATTAAACATTATATGTTTGATGTAGTAGCACCAAATGAAACATATAATGTTACTAAATATGTTGAAGAAGCTTTAAAAAGTATACAAGAGATTTTAACTAAGGGAAAAGTTCCAATAATAGTAGGCGGCACAGGATTATATGTAAGTACATTAATAAATGGAATTGAATTTTCAGATGTTAATGAGGATACTAACTATCGTGAAGAGATGACAAAGTTATCTAAAGAAAAAGGAAATACATACTTGCATGAAATGCTAAAAAAAGTTGATCCAGAAGCTGCTGAAAACATAGATGCTAATAATGTTAGAAGAGTTATTAGAGCACTTGAAATATATAAAACAACCGGAAAAACAAAAACACAATTGGATAAGGAATCTAGAAAAGAAGTTCCTTATGATTATATGGTGTATGGAATAGAAACAGATAGAGAAAAGTTATACAACAGAATAAATATAAGAGTTGATAAAATGCTTGAGGATGGGTTAATAGACGAAGTAAAGTCATTGTTAGAAAAATATGAATTTTCATCAACAGCAATTCAAGGATTAGGTTACAAAGAAGTAAAAGAATATTTAGAAGGATGTATAACTTATGATGAGATGGTTGAAAAATTAAAAATGGAAACCAGAAGGTATGCCAAAAGACAGATGACATGGTTTAAAAGAGAAAAACAAATAACATGGTGTAAATTAGAAGATATTGTTAATAAAATTTTATTCGATTTAAATATATAAGGAGATAAAAATGAAACAAAAGACAACTGCAAACCAGAATTTTATATTTGTATTAATATCAATATTTATAATTATTCTTGCGTACTTTGTCGTATGTATAGTTCGTTTCTTCCAAAAACCAGCTAGTACTGTTTTAATAAAGAAAGGCGAATTAATAAATTATGAGGAAGTAGTTGGATATATTATAAGAAACGAGGAAATTGTTGATACATCAAGTTATGATGGAATGATAAAGTCAGTAACAGACGATGCAACAAGAGTTTCAAAAGGCTCTCCAATTATTACATACGTTTCAAAATCAGAAGAACAAATTATGGATAAAATAGCCAAGTTAGATGAAAAAATCGATAAAGCTGTTGAAAGCCAGCAAACAATATTTACAAGTGATGTAAAGAGTTTAGAATCAGAAATAGAAAGTTACATATACACCAATATAAAAGAAAACATGAGCATAAGTTCTATAAAAGAATATAAAAAAATCTTAAACAGTAAGATAGAGAAAAAGGCAAAAATAGTGGGTGAACTTAGTCCTGCTGGTTCTGAATTAAAGAGTTTAATAAATCAAAGAACAGAGTATGAAAAAGAGTTAAACAACTCTGAAAAAGTGTTAATATCTCCTAGTGCAGGGCTAGTTTCTTATAGAGTGGATAATTTTGAAAATGTTCTTACATACAATTCAATTTCGTCACTTACAACTAATGCTTTAAAAAATTTAAAAACTACATTAGATGCAGAGATACCAATTAATCAAAGAAATGTAAAAATTGTTGATAATTTCGAATGTTATATAGCTGTGTCAATGAATTCGCCAGAGGCACGAAGTGTTAAACTAAACGATAACGTATATCTTAGATTTAAAAATACTGGTAATAAGTTGATACCAGCAACAATTGAATATATATCGAATGAAAGTGAAAATGTTTTGATAGTATTTAAAATAAAGTCAAATGTAGAAGATTTGACAAGATATAGAAAAATTGGAATGGATGTTGTTTGGTGGAGTTCTACAGGTCTAAAGGTTAATAAAAGTGCGATAACATATGCAAACATAACAGTTGGTAATTCAATTTCTGGAGATGCAGAAAATGTATCTGGCGACTCAACTATAAAACAAGTTGAACTACCAATGATAACAGTAAAAAAAGCTTATAACACGGAAGACGTTTGGGTAAAAATTTTAAAAGAAACAAAAGACTTTGTTATAATAGATAATTACACAGATGAGGAATTAATAAATCTTGGATTATCAGAAGGCCAAATACAAAACAGATCGACAATAAAAATGTATGATGAGGCGTTAATTGTAGAATAATGTTACAATAATGTTACAGTAATGTTAATTTATAGTTACAAAAAGTCGTTTCATTTGACATTGACTTTTTATATAAATAAAATATAAGCATACAAATGATAAAAAGTATGTTTCAAGGAGGTCGTTTTTGTGGGAAGTAAATTCATGAATAAGGTTTGGGATATGTTAGGTGTAAATAATGAAGACTATGATGAGTATGATGATCAATACGAAGCTAACACTCCTTATATAGAAGAAAAAGAAAATGTAGTAGCTTCAACCAATAATACTAATAAGAAGGCTAGTAGTAAGGTTGTTGGTATGCCAGGAATGCAACAAATTAAAGTTGTAATTTCACAACCAAGTACTTTTGAACAATCAGAAGAGATTTGTGAACATTTGAAAGAAAAAAAGTCTATAATTGTTAATTTAGAATATGTAAATAAAGATGTTGCAAGAAGAATAGTTGACTTTATAAGTGGTGCTGTTTATGGATTGGATGGCAACATTCAAAAAATATCTAATTCAATATTTTTAGTTGCTCCTTTCAACTATGAAATTACAAATGAGGTTATGAAAGATGATATAAAGAATAAACTTTCAGTATCATGGATAAAGTAGAAAAATAAAAAGGAGGCTGAAGCATGTTAACTCCATTAGAAATAGAAAACAAAACCTTTAATAAGCAAATGGTGAATGGCTATAGCGTAAATGAAGTTCATGAATTTATGACATCATTACTTGCTGATTATGAGAAACTATATAAAGAAAACATTGAATACAAAGACAAGATAGAAATGTTAAATCAAGGTATTCAACACTATAAATCAATTGAAGATACACTGCAAAATGCTTTGATAGTTGCACAAGGAACTGCCGAAACAGTTAAGCAAAATGCTAAAGCAGAAGCAAATAACATACTAAAACAAGCAGAGATAAATGCAACAAAAGCAGTAGATGAAATAAAGAAACAGAGAATGGAAACAGAAATGCAATACGGTGAAACGAAGAAACAATTTGATGTGTATAAAGCAAAGATGGAATCGCTTTTGATTTCACAACTTGAGTTACTAAAAGAAATGAATAAAAATGAAGATGATTAAAGACCTAAAGGGGTCTTTAATTTTTTATGTAATAGGAAAGTAACAAATTTGCAATCTTTTATGTATTAATTTTCTTTCCTATTATATAAAAAAACTTTAATTTATGCGAGAGATTTTCTTCCTTTCAGGTCGAAAACTCTCG
>CAVHNT010000057.1:0-26195 GCA_963637565.1 bacterium | reverse complement strand
CCTTTCGGTCGAAAACTCTCGAGGGACGAAAGAATGAAAATCGAAGATTTTCATTCTTTCTTGTATGATAAAAAAGAAGACAATTTCAACTTTGTTATTAAAAAATAAATGATATTGACGTTATAGAACATTTGTTCTATAATAGAACTGGTGATTCTATGGAGAGACAAATATTGCATGTTGATGTTAATAATGCTTTTCTTAGTTGGACTGCTGTTGAAAGACTAAAACATGGCGAGAAAATTGATATTAGAACTATTCCTGCTGCAATTTGTGGAGATGAAAATAAAAGGAGTGGGATAATTCTTGCAAAGAGTACACTTGCCAAATCTGTTGGTGTTGTTACAGGTGAGACTATTTATCAAGCGACTAGAAAATGTCCTAATTTAACTTTATTTAAGCCTGATTTTAATGTGTATAGAGAGTATTCTAAGGCTTTATATAATTTACTACTAGAATATACATATAAAATTGAACGCTTTAGTATAGATGAATGTTTCTTGGATATGACTGGTTTTTTAATGAATGATACATTGTTATCAAAGGCAGTTGAAATAAACAGAAGAGTTAAAGAAGAATTAGGCTTTACTGTAAATGTTGGCGTTTCAGAAAATAAACTTTTGGCAAAAATGGCATCTGATTTTACTAAACCAGATAAAATACATACTTTGTACAAAAATGAAATAAAAACAAAAATGTGGCCACTTGATGTTTCTGAGTTATTTATGATTGGTAGAAAAAGTGTTCCAAAATTAAATTCTATTGGGATTCATAAAATAGGCGATTTAGCCAATTTTGATAAAAATATACTGATTAAAAAAATGGGTAAATTTGGTGCAATGGCTTGGGAATATGCAAATGGGATTGATAATTCAGAAGTTAATTATATTAGAGAAAAGCCCAAAAGCATAGGAAACTCAGTAACACTTCCAGTAGATATTTCTAATGCAGAAAAGATTGAAAGAGTGTTATTATCATTAGTTGAGCAAGTTGCATTTAGATTAAGAAAAGAAGAATTACTTGCAACTGTTGCAAGCGTTCAACTTAGGAATCATGATTTTAAAGATATAGCTCATCAAAGTAAATTAGATTTTGCTACATCAAACACCAAAGAAATATACACAAAAGCAAAAGAAATATTTGAAGAAATGTATAAATATAATATTCCTGTGAGGCTTGTTGGTTTTAGAGTAGAAAAATTAATTGAAAAAGATGAACAGATATCTATGTTTAATGTTGAATCTAATACTAAAAATTTAGACAAAACAATTGATGATTTAAGGAATAAATATGGATATAACTCAATTAAAAAAGCTGGAGAAGTAGATATATATATGTTGCACTAATTTTATTGACATATTATAATGTCCGTATGGGGGTATGAAAATGCTTGAAAAATTATTTAAATTAAAGGAAAAAAATACAACTGTAGGAACCGAAATTATGGCTGGAATAACAACTTTTATGGCTATGTCGTATATAATCTTCGTTAATCCAGCTATACTTTCGAAAGCAGGAATGGACTATAATGCGGTTTATGGAGCAACAATAATAGCTTCGATTTTAGGTACTTTGTTAATGGGCTTTTATGCTAATGTTCCTTATGCAGTTAGCTGTGGACTTGGGCTAAATGCATTGTTTACTTACACAATTTGTGGAAGCCTAGGTTTTACATGGCAAGAAGCTTTAGCTATGGTTTTTATTTGTGGAATAATAAATTTATTGGTTACTGTAACAAGTATAAGGAAAAAGGTAATTAAAGCAATGCCAACATTTATGCAAGAAGCAATAACTGTTGGAATAGGGTTGTTTATTACATATATAGGCGTAAAAAATGCCGGGATTATTGAGTTTTCTGTTTCTAGCGTAAATAACGGGATAGCAAATGCGGCTGATGTTGTACCGGGACTTACTATTTTTAAAGAGCCATCTGTAATATTAGCTTGCATTGGACTTATACTAACTACTATATTAGTTTCAAAAAAAGTAAAAGGTGCATATTTAATAGGTATTATTGCAACAACACTTATTGGAATTCCAATGGGTGTAACAAAATTATCTAATTTTTCGAATTATTCAATTATGCCATCTATGGCTCCTACATTCTTAAAATTTGATTTTTCTGGTCTGCTTACTGCTAAAGCTGGAATAGTTTGCATACTTATGACGATATTTACACTTGTAATTTCAGATTTGTTTGACACAATTGGTACTTTTATAGGAACTGGAAAGAAGTCTGGAATATTTGAAATGGATGAGAATGGCGAAATGCCACAAAATATGGAACGTGCAATGATTGTTGATTCAATATCAACAATCATTGGATCACTTCTTGGAACAAGTAACCTTGGTACCTTTGTTGAGAGTAGTGCTGGCATAGGTGTTGGAGGCCGTTCTGGATTAACTGCTGTGGTTGTTGCAGTTCTTTTTGGTTTGTCACTGTTTTTAGCACCTATTGTTGCATGCGTACCAATGGCGGCTATTTCACCAGTATTAATTTTAATAGGTGTTTCCATGATGAGTGGGGTAGGAAAGATTGATTGGAACGACATACTAGTTGCAATACCAGCATTTTTTATAATAGTGATGATGCCACTTTCATATTCAATCACAACTGGAATACAATTTGGATTTATCTTCTATATGCTAGTCAACTTAGTAAATGGAAAAGGAAAAAATGTATCTCCAATGGTTTATATTTTTACAGTTCTGTTTGTAATTGATTTTGTATATAAGGCATTGACGTAATTTTAGGTTAGTAAGGAAGTTTACCTACATAACGTAATTTCTTTACATTTTAATAATTTTGTTATATAATTGCTTGAAAATAGGCATTAGAGGGAGTGTTTATATGGGAAAAAATTTATTGTCAGTTCAACCTTATAAAGGAACAAGGGACTTTTATCCAGAGGATATGGATTTACGAAACTGGTTTTTTGGAATAATAAAAGAAACATTGAAGAAATTTAATTATAGAGAATATGGCGGACCAACGTTGGAGTCTTATGATTTATATGTAGCCAAAAGTGGAGAAGAAATTGTAAATGAACAAACTTATCACTTTGAGGATAATGGGGGAAGAATGCTTGCAATTCGTCCAGAAATGACTCCTACTGTTGCAAGAATGGTTGCTGCAAAATTAGGTTCACTTAATATGCCTCTTAGATGGTTTAGTATTCCTAACTTGTATAGATATGAAAAGCCACAAAGAGGAAGACTTAGAGAGCACTGGCAAGTTAACGTAGACATGTTTGGTTCTGATGCGATAGAAACAGACTTAGAATTATTAATGGTTGCTTCTGAACTACTAAAATCGTTCGGCGCAGATGAGTCTATGTTTACTATAAAGATTAATAATAGAAGATTTTACAATGATTTATTTGAAACATACTTAGGATTAGACAAAGAAGGTGCCAGAAAAGTATCAAAAGCAATTGATAAAAAGCATAAAATGTCGGATGAAAGTTTTCAAGAGTATCTTGCAGAACTTGGACTAGATGAAGAAAAAATCAAAAAATTAAATTCATTCTTTACATTAAGTTTAGATGAGATGATAGCTTTATGCCCAGAATCTCAAGGTGCAAAGGAGCTTAAAGATTTATTTACTTTGATTAATGAAGCTGGTATGAGTAACTTCTGTGAGTTTGATTTTTCAATTATAAGAGGTTTAGACTACTATACAGGTACTGTATTTGAAGTGTATGATAATGATATCAATAATAACAGAGCTATGTTTGGTGGCGGAAGATATGATAATCTTGTAAACCTTTTTGTTGAAAATTCAAATGTATCTGGAGTTGGATTTGGTTTTGGTGATGTTACATTAGAGAACTTCCTAGTATCACATAATCTAGTACCAGAGCTAAGAGCAAGTATGCCAAGAGTACTTATTACAAGATTCCCAGAAATACCTTATGCAGAGTATTTAAAAATTTCTAAATTATTAAGAGATAATAATATAGCTGCTACAATTTACACGGATGAAAAGAAGCTTTCAAAGCAAATGAAGTATGCGGCAGATGAAAAGTATGATTATGCAATAATCCTTGGAGAAGATGAAGTTAAAGCCGGTACTGTGGTACTAAAAGACTTGTCAATTGGCGAAAATAAGACGATTGGTATGAATGACTTAGTCGAAGAAATAAAGAAAAATAGAAAATAAAGTTTCTAGGAACTCAAAAAGACTTTTGTTTTAAAAGATTGAATATCGCTTAAAATATTCAATCTTTGGAACTTTGTTATAAAAAATTGAATTTTTAAAGATTAAATAAAGAAAGTAACTGCTAAGTATGAAAATATTTGGCAGTTATTTTTTATATAATAGCACACAAAATTCGTAGCGGAGCACAGTGTGCTCCATAAAAAATAAAAATGAATTGCAATTTACTATTGACATTTTATACTAAAAGTAGTAATATTTTCAATAGTGAATGAATATTTATTATTGAAATTGCGAAAAAGAGGCGATATGATGCAAATATTAAAAGAAGATATAAAACAAAAGATAATCGAAGTTGGAAAAAAGAAGTTTAAAAAAGATGGCTATGCTAATACTTCTATGAAAGATATTGCAGAAGATGTTGGTATTAGTACGGGAAACATTTATAGGTATTTTCTGACAAAGAGCCATTTGTATGGTGAAATTGTTAAAGAGCTTGAAATTGAGATTGAAGGCTTTTTCAATAAAGTTCCTACTAAACTGGAGGATATAAAACCTAATGAATTATTTGATATGCTTATTGATATGACGGTAAATATTGCAGAAACAAAGAAAGACACTTTGAAGGTTATGCTTACATGCGATAACGAAAAGCAGTATCTTGAGTTTAAAAATAAAGTTTTAAATATGTTTGTTGATAAGATTGAATCAATTGCAAGAAGCTTTACATCAGAAGATGTTGATCATTCGCTCTGTGAAGCGATTTCAAAAGCACACTTTGAAGGATTTACTTGCATTGTTAAAAGTAATATAGACAACATAGAACAAATGAAAAAGAACTTAAAAATATATGAGAAACTAATGATAGAAAATTTGGACGTTAGATTTATGGAAGTGGTAAAAAAATGTTAGATAATTTAGCAAGGTTTATAGTAAAGAATAGAAACAAGATAGGAACAGTATTTATAGTGGCAGTTATTATAAGTTTGATGCTTATGCCATTAGTTAAAATCAACTATGATTTATCAGAATATGTTCCAGATGATGAGGATGCAAAACGAGGTCTTAATATAGTTGAAGAAGAATTTTCAATGCAATGCTTTGCAAGAGCTATGGTCAATAATGTAACTCTTGTTGAGGCTAAGGAATACAAAGAACAGATAGAAAAAGTAGATGGTGTAGATTTAGTAATGTGGTTGGATGATGACGTTGATATATATAGACCACTAGATTTTATATCTCAAGACTTATTGGATGAATACTATAAAGATGGTTCTGCAATATTTGAAATAATGTTTGATGAAGATGAGTATTCATCAAAAACCAATGCAGCTGTTGAAGAAATTCAAAAAATACTTCCGACAGATAGCAATATAATAGGCTCAGCAGTAGATACAAAATCTGCACAAGACACGGTACAAACTGAAATTAGTAAAATAATGATAATATTGGTGCCTGTTGTAATTGTCATATTGATATTAACTACTGATTCTTACTTATCACCATTATTATTTATGGCAGTAATTGGTACATCAATATTCCTTAATATGGGTACTAACGTTATTTTTAAACATGTTTCATTTTTAACATATAGTATAGTTGCAGCTTTGCAATTGGCTGTTTCGATGGACTATTCAGTATTTATGCTTCATAGATTTGAAGCGGAAGATAAGACAGATATTGAAGAAGCAATGGTAAGAACAATAAAAGCATCATGTACTTCAATTACTTCAAGTGCTCTTACTACTGTTGCTGGCTTTTTGGCCTTGGTATTTATGGGATTTACTATTGGTAAAGATATGGGACTTGTATTTGCCAAAGGTATTGTATTTAGTTTATTATCAGTAATTTTGTTTATGCCTTGTCTTATCATAAAGTTCTATCCTTGGATAGAAAAAACTCGTCATAAATCGCTTATACCAGACTTTGGAAAGTTTGCAAAAGCTATGAATAAGATATCTTATTTAGTAATAGCACTTGTTGTTATTGTAACTATTCCATCATATGTTGCCCAAAAGCAAAACGTGTTCTTATATGGCTCTGCTTCATTTGGTGGAGGTGAAGGTACAAAGGTATATGAAGACGAAAAAGCTATTGTAAGCAAATTCGGAAGAAGCAATCCGATAATTATATTAGTTCCAGTTGGCGATTATATAAGTGAAAAAGAATTAGCAGCGGAAATAGAGGAGTTAGAAGTTGTGAAGAAAGTACAATCACTTGCCAATTTGGTAGATGAAGGAATTCCTGATAGTTTTGTACCATCAGATACATATCAAAAATTTAGAAGTAAGAATTATTCAAGAATGCTTGTGTATTTAAAGACATCTTCAGAAAGTGATTTGGCATTCAATTCGATAACAACAATTCGTGAAATAGTAAGTAAATATTATGGCGATTCTTATGAAATGACAGGCGTTATTCCAATAACAATGAACATAAGAGATATTGTTAATAACGATTACAATGTTGTAAACTTATTATCAATAGGAATGGTGTTGTTGATATTACTATTTACATTTAGATCTAGAGTATTGCCTTTTGTGCTTATTGTAGTAATTGAAAGCGGAATATTTATAAATATGGCTATACCATATTTCTCAGGTCAATCTATGATGTTCTTAGGATATTTGATAGTAAGCTCAATACAATTAGGAGCAACAATAGATTATGCAATTTTGTTTACAAACAACTATATGGAGGAAAGAAAGACTAATGATAAAGTTACAGCATCACAATTAGCGGTAAAACGTAGTATACCTTCAATATTAACATCAGGTGGTATATTAACATGTGCAGCTTATTTAATAAAATTTAATTCAAGTATAAATGCTATATCAGAAATTGGTGAATTAATTGGTAGAGGAACACTTCTTAGCATGTTCTTGGTAATATTCTTCTTGCCACATGTATTAGTATTATTTGATAGCTTAATTTATAGATCAACTATAAAAGCAGATAGAATAAAGAAGCTTAGAAAGAAAATACAAGAAAGAAGAGAAAAGAAATTAAAGAAAGCATTAAATAAAACAAATGACACAGAAGTGAGAAAAAATAATTTAAGTGAGAACTTACAAAATGTTAAAACCCCAAAGAATGATTTAAACAAAAAGCAACAAAATCATAAAGTGTCAAAAAATGATTCAAAGAAGAAAGGAAGTAATAAGTAATGAAAAGATGTATTGCTAGCATATTAGCTATAACAATTTTATTTAGCAGTTTCTGCTATGCTATGCCTATACAAAAGAAGAACGAGACAATATATATAAATTTGGGTGACTACGGTGATGTTGAAAAAATAAATGTATATAACAAATGCATTATAAATGGTTCAACTGAAATTACGGACTATACAAATTATGATGAAATAAGTAACCTTACTAATAGAGTTAAATGTACACAAAGCGGTGATAAGATAATATGGGATGTAAGTGGAGAAAAAGAATTTTCATATACAGGAACTGTTGGAAGTGAATATTACGATTTAATTCCTTGGACTTTTAAAATCTCATATAAGCTTAATGGCGTTGAAGTAAAGCCAGAAGAACTTTTGGAAAAGAGTGGATTAGTTAAGATTACAATTGATTTTACAGCAAATGAAAAATGTAAGTCATATTATAGAAATAATTACATATTAGAAGTTACATCATCTTATGATATGAGTAAGTACTTAAGTGTAGAATCTTCTGAAGCTATGATTACAGATACAGGAAACAAAAAGACTTTGATGTTTATTGTTTTACCAGGACAAAGTACAACATTGAATATTGAACTTGGAAGTGAAAATTTCGAGATGGATGGCATAACAATGGCAATGGTAGCATTAAATGGAGACATCCTAAACAAAGTTTCTGATTTAGTAGATGATAGAAAAGATATTCATGATGCTTTGGATTCTATAAATGCAAGTACTGATATTATATTAGCATCATTAAATGGAATGAACACAGGATTAAATGGAATATCAAACGGTGTTACTCAGATAAAGAATGGAACAGCTGATTTGCATGGATTAAGTGGTGCGAGAGATGAAGATATTGAATCATTAAAAAACATATTGAATAAATTATTACCTTTGACAGAAAATATTCAAAACGATATAGAAAACTTAGAAAAGAATTATGATATTCTTGTTGAGATGGGTACAGAATTGAATGATAATATGAAGTCATTACAAGATGACTTAAGTGACTTAAACGAATCACTAGATTATTTAGCTGAGAAAGCTGATGATCTTCCTTCAGATGTAAGAGAAATTAAAAGTTTAATGAGTGATTTATCTGATTTGACGAAGGACATGGCTACACTTATTACAAACGCCTCGAAGATAGATACAAGTAGTATAAAAGCAAATTTAGAAAACATAATAAAAGCTTCATCTGTATTGGTTCAAAAAGTTGAAGATGGTGAAACAAAAATGTATTTGGGAGCAATCGTAAAATCATCTGCAGATATCTTAGAGACAATTGACAAAATATCAACCTCAGAAACAATTCAAAAGAATGTAACACTTTTAGTAAAAGACTTGAATAATGTTTCAAATGAATTAAGTGAAGTAAGAAAAATAATTAGTGAGCAAGATGCCAAAGTTTTAAAAGAATTTATGAAAGACTTAAGTGATACTTCTTATTCTCTTGAAAAAATAGTTGGCACATCAATAGATTATTGTGACAAAATATTAGAAAACAAAGATGACTTTAAGTTAATGACTGAAAATACGAAATCTATAGTTAGTCAACTAACTGATATGACAAAATTAAGTTTGAATATGGTTGATAATATAAATAGTGGCTTGAAAATAATAAGCTCAGACATATATGAGGGCAGTGATAAAACTGCTGATGCAATACTTTCACTAACAAAACAATTGCAAACCGTTACATATCAAACAAATCAATTTAAAACTTCAAAAGATAAAATTAAAAATGTTGTTGATGATGGATGGAATAAAATAGATGATGAAACAACATTATTTGAAGCAGAAAAAGATGCAAAAGTTGTTTCGTTTGGTGATGAAAGAAATGAAAATGTAGAACAGGTACAATTCATAGTAAAAACACCTGATATTAAACAATTAAAAAAGCTTGGTGAAGACTTAGAGGCAAATGAAACCAAAACAACATTTTGGGATAGGGTTTTAGCAGTGCTTGACAAAATGTTTGGATGGATCAAAAAGATATTTTGATTTTAACTTGTCATAATAATATGATAAAATATGGCAAGATAAAATATATTGAAATTTTAAGAGGAGGAATTATTATGGAGGAAACAGATGTAACAAAATACTTGAAAAAGTATTTGAAGAAAGACGCGATGGAATCAATACTAGCAGCAATAATCTTTTTAATTATTGGAGTGCTTTTTGTGCGTAATCCAGAAGCAATAAAGATGACATTTTCATATATTGTTGGTGGAATATTTGCATTACTTGGTATTTTAAAAATAATTAATTATTTTGTTGAAAAAGGAAATGAAGATTTCTTTAATTATGATTTGGTATTTGGAATTATAGCATTAATCATTGGCATTATTTTAATAACACAATATTCATTTATAAACACATTATTTAGAATATCAATAGCTATATGGCTAATATATAGTGGTTTGATAAGAGGAACTACAGCTATGAAATTAAAAAGCTTTGAATTAAAAAATTGGTGGGTGGTTTTAGTTTCAGCAATATTAATGGTGTTAGCAGGCATATATATAATGTCATTTACAGGAATTATAGAAGTAACACTTGGTGTAATAATGATTTGTTATGCTGTTATTGATATAATAAATGGAATATTATTCATGGTAGATATTAATAAATATTAATAAAATGGGCTATAAAAATGGGGTAATTAGATTTGTTATCTAATTGCTCCATTTTGTTATAAATAATGCCCTAGCATTTGATGAGAGTTAGGGCATAGCATGATTATTTATTTTGACATAGATAATGCTTCATAAAATTCTGTTGATGGCTTTGACATCTTTTCTCTTACATCTTTTGGTAGGTAAGATCTTACGTCAGCGATTACGTTACAAACATCAACGAAATCTTTATATTCACCCTCTATAATTTTGTTTATTAAAACTTCCAATGATTTTTGACAAGCTGGTACTTTTAATTCTGGACTTAATTTATAAAACCATCTCATATTTGAAATTACGTCGATTTTTTCTTCATAATTCATGCATTTTGAGTCAATAAATTTATATAACATGTATGTTAAGTTTTTAGCATAAAAGAATCTATAATAGTCTAATCTGTTATTATCTTTGAATAATTCATATAAACTTTTATAAGCACTGTTAATTTTATCAAAGTAGCTTTTTGAACAATTCCAAGAAACAGAAAGTGTACTTGCAGTGTTTCTTACTCTATAATAATATATTACTTTTTGATTGTAATAAATGTTATTTGTTTTCATTAACGAAGAGTATGTAAAGTATGCGTCTTCTGCAGGAACACCCTCAAGAAATTTTAATGAATATTTTTTTATAAAATCATTTCTAAAAATTTTGTTGCATACTGAGGAATTTAAAATAAAAAATGATTTTATGAAATCACCGGTATTTAAATTAAAAGTGGGATATTTGTCATAATCAAATATTGGATTATTCCATGGTGTACTGTTTTCATCGGCATACTTATAGTTTGCAGTTACAAAATCAGCCTTTTTTTCTTTAATAAAATTATACATATTTTCACATGCAGATAAATCATAAAAATCATCAGCATCAGTGAACATTACGTATTCGCCTTCAGCATATTTAAGACCAACATTTCTTGCGTGTCCTGCAACGCCTGTGTTTTTTTCGGTTGAGAATAAAGAAATGTTTTCATATTTCTTTTCATATTCTTCTGCAATTGCTTTACTGTTATCAGTTGAGCAATCATCAACTAAAATTAATTGGATATTTTCAAATCCAATTGTTTGATTAATTACACTTTCTAAGCATTCTCTAAAATATTTTTCAGCATTATAAATTGGAACAATAACGGTTATTTTATACATTATATTATCCTTTCTAAATAAAACAAAATATAACCAAATTAATGCTTTATTTATATTCAAAAAAGTTTGAAATGATGCAGAGTTAAAATAAAAAGAAATTTAATAAATTTAAGGATAAAAAATATATTTTGAAAATCAAAGATGATAAGTATATGACGTCAAAATTTCTTGTTACACAAATGTAAAATGGTTGTACTCAAATTCATCTTTTATACGATTTATAGCGTACAAAAAAACACATGAGCAGTCTTTCTACATGTGTCAGAAAAAACTCTCTCTAAAGCTTACCAAGTTAGCTGACGGGTTCGGAATAGAAAGTTTCCTACTATGCAATAAGCATAAGATACACCCCAAAGTTGGTTCCTCGGCTCTTTTAAAAAAGACTCAGCATACATTCAACTATTACAATTGTACAATATTTTACATAAAAAAGCAATACTATTCTAAATTATATGCGACCATAGTTCATATTTGTATAATAAAATCAGCAATAACAACATACAAATATTGCAGGAGGGATCTTATGCGTAAAACTATTTGTTTGTTATTAAGTGGAGTATTTATATTTATGCCAATAGTCTCTTTAGCTGTTTTTTATGAAGAAACAATTCCAACTTGGAGTGAATCTGTAGAAACTTTGGCTAAAATGCCCAATAAAGCTAATTTAGAATTAGATTGTGAAGGGGCGATATTGCTGGATGAAGACAGTGGTACAATTTTGTATACAAAAAATGAGCACACAAAACTAAGACCAGCAAGTGTAACTAAAATAATGACATTGCTTTTGATAATGGAGGCATTAAACAAAGGCGAGATAACTTTAAATGACAAGGTTCCATGTAGCGAAAAGGCGAGAAAGATGGGGGGATCACAAATATGGCTTAATGAAACAGAAGAACTAACCGTGCATGAAATGCTTAAGGCTATTTGTGTAGTATCTGCAAATGATTGCTCTGTTGCTATGGCAGAATATATATGTGGAAGCGAAGAAATGTTTGTTCAAAAAATGAATGATAAGGCAAAGAAATTAGGAATGAATGACACAACATTTAAAAATTGTCATGGAATAGATGAAGACGGTCATTTAACTTCTGCTTATGATATTGCATTAATGAGTATGGAACTAAGCAAGAACCATCCAGAAATTCACGAATATACAAAAATATGGATGGATTCATTGAGAGATGGAAAATCTCAACTTGTAAATACCAATAAATTGGTGAGATTTTATTCTGGTTGTACTGGATTAAAAACAGGCTCAACATCAATCGCAGGTTTTAACTTATCTGCAACCGCAACAAGAAGTGATTTGAAATTAATAGCTGTTGTTGTGCATGGAACAAGTAGCCAAAATAGGTTTGATGATGCTTGTAAAGTTTTAGACTATGGATTTGCTAATTATTCAAACAAAGTATTAGCAAGTAAAGATCAAGTGATAGAAAATATACCAGTTGAAAAAGGAAATGTAAAAGAAATTGAAATAGTAGTTGAAAATAATTTAACGGCGTTAGTTGGAAAAGGTGATGAAAAGAACATTCGAACAGAAATAGTATATGATAATGTTTCAGCACCACTTGGTTATAAGGAAAAAGCAGGAACCATAAATTGTTATTTAAATGACGAAATTATTGCGAGTGAAAATTTACTTGTGAATCAAGAGGTAAAAAGAAAGAATCTTATAAATTATCTCGATGAACTTACGATATATATTTATAAAATTGGTAGAGAATAATTTTAATACACTCCCTTTCTTAATAATGAAGGGGAGTGTAACAACAATATAATAGACTATTTTATAATGTCTTTTAGTTGCTCTATAAGATAATCAACTTCTTCCTTTGTATTATTTTTTCCAATGGTTACTCTTAAAGAACCATTAATATAATCTTCAGGAACGTTGATTGCTTTTAAAACATGCGAAACATTATTTAATGAAGAACTACAAGCACTACCGGTTGATACGCAAATTCCTTTTGAGTCTAATGCCAGTAATAATTTATTACCATTAATATTTTTAAAAGAAACGTTTGCATTACCTGCCAATCTGTTTTCGTATGCACCATTAATTTTTATATCATGAAAACTTTTTTTCATTTCATTAAAGAAATGATTTCGTAAATAGCGAATCTTGTTTACATGATTATCTAATTCATTTGTTGCTAACTCCAAAGCTTTTGCAAGGCCTACTATTCCAGCAACATTTTCTGTGCCAGCACGCATATTTCTTTCTTGATGACCACCAAAGATCAATTTATTAAAATTAATTTTTTCATTTATATATAGAGCTCCAATTCCTTTAGGACCATAAAATTTATGTCCTGACAAAGAAAGAGCATCTATATTCATTTCTTTCACATCTATATCTATATTTCCAACGGCTTGAACAGCATCTGTATGGAAAATAATATCATGCTTATGAGCTATTTCGCCAATTCTTTTAATAGGTTCAATTGTTCCAATTTCGTTATTTACAAACATAATAGAAATTAATGTTGTGGAATCGGTTATTGATTCTTCTAATGTTTTCAAGTTGATAAAACCATATTCATCAACAGGAAGATAGGTGACAACATATCCATTTTGTTCTAAATACTTACACGTTTCTAAAATTGCAGGATGTTCTATTTGAGAGGTAATAATGTGATTTCCATTTTGTTTATATGCAGAGGCTATTCCTCTTAGAGCTGTATTATCGCTCTCGCTCCCGCCAGAAGTGAAATATATTTCATTAGGCTTGGCATTAAATATTTTTGCAATAGTACTTCTGGAAGTTTCGACAGCTTCTCTAGAGTACCTTCCAATTCCATAAATACTAGAAGCATTTCCGTAATGAGAAATTAAATATGGCAGCATTGTTTTTAAAACATTGTCATCTATTTTTGTCGTTGCAGCATTATCAAAATAATAAATATCCATAAAATACACCCTCTCTTTTAATATATAATACTCATTTTTTAATAATTTGTTACGCGGGATAATTAATTTAGTTTTTATATAAGTAAAAATAAGTTTTGCCATAAAAATATTTAATTTAACAGCAATTTTCTAAGCCAAAATGAAAAAAACATTAGGGAAGAAAAGGCGGAAAAATAAACAAATTTCATAATGTTATGTTGCACATTTTACATAAAAACATGTGTGATTACATTAATATTACATTTGTGTTACATTTGTGTTAAAAAAGTGTTTTTTTGTTGAGATTTGTATACCGTAATGCTAAACTTTTAAAGTAAGTAAGAGATTGTAATGTAGAGGAGAGGATTATATTATGATGTTAGGACCTATGAAAAAGAAAATGATTACTACAGGTGTTATAGCCTTTTTAATCCCAACTATTGTTATAGGAGTTATGTTTGGAATGTATGCTAAAAATAAGAAAGCGGAGATAGCAGATTTGAAAGTAAAGGCTGAAACACAAATGGCTTATGTGTTAGCAGACGATTTGCCTGTTAATCATATAATGTCAGAAAATGACGTTACTTTAGTTGAAGCAAAAAAAGAAACTTTACCTTCAGATGCTTATTTAGCTACAGAAATCCTTGATAAAAATGGGAATCCAGCTAAAGACAAAAAAGGAAACATTTTATACAATTATGATAAGAGCTTCGTAGGAAGAAAACTAAAATCTGCAACTGGTGCAAGGACAATTCTTAGTGATTCATTATTCTTACAAGATTCTGACAATGTTAGTGTTGATTTAAGATCAAGAGAGTTTAACATGATTTCATTGCCAAGTAATTTGGTTGAGGGCGATTTTATTGATATTAGAATTTTGTTTCCAACTGGTGAAGATTATTTAGTTGTTGCTGGTAAAGAAATAATGGGCACAGGTGCAAATGCAGAATCTAATTCTATATTCCTAGAATTAAATGAAGAAGAAATAGTAAGAGTAAGTAGTGCTGTTATTGAATCATATATTGCAGACGGAATAAATGTTTATGCTACAAAGTATGTAAATCCAACAGAACAATTATACAAATATGTCAATGTTGACTATGTTGCAAAATATAATGATGCTGTTAAAAAGTTACAAGAACTTTATAAAGAAGATGTTGAAGTAACAGATGAATCTTCTACTAAACCAATGGTTGATGCTAGTGGAGATCCGGTACTTGATGAGAATGGAAATCAAATGTATACAGAAGCAACAACAAGAGTAGAAGAAAAAGTACCAACAGAAGATGAATTAGATTTGGCAGAGATAGTTAGAGAAGCTGGTTGCCAAATGACGGAAGATGATGCAAAGGCTATTAGAGAAGCAAAAGCTAAAAAAGATAGCGAATTGTTAAAATTCTATGAGAACAAAACAGAAGTATATAGCCAAGCATTAACACCTAATTATCCAGTTAGACCAGAAGTTGCAAAGATGCTTGCAGAAAATCCAAATCTTATGGATGAAATTAAAGCTAAGTATGCTAACATAGAAAAACTTGAAGCACAAAGAGCAAACTTAATAGACACATCAACAAGAACAATTGATGAAATGACTGGTTTGGAAGTTGAAGATTCATCTAAGACAAGCAAGGTTGCTCAAAACCTTACAAAAGAAATCGAAGCACAAAGAACAGATAGAAAAGAATATTTACAAACTTTGATAAGAGAAGCTGCTATTTCAAGTGCACAATAGTGCAGAATAATAACAGAAAGGAGATTGCAAAATTATGAAATGTATAGGCTTTATTGGAAAATCGGATAAGACAGAATTAATTGGATATATCTCAAAAATAATAGCTGCTACAGGAAAAAAAGTTATATTTTTGGATGCTACATCATCACAAAAAACAAGGTATACAATTCCTACTATTGATGGAGTAGATGAACAAACACAATATGTTACACAGCATGACGGCGTTGATATCGCCGTCGGCTTTAGTAATATGCTAGAACTAAAAAAATATTTATTAACTAAAGGTGAAGACTTTAATGAATATGATTACGTTATGGTTGATACAGATATGGACGAAATGATAGAAGAGTATGATTTGAAGAGTGCCAATGCATTATTCTTTGTAACTTCATATGACAAGATGTATATCAAAAAAGGTATTGATTTACTTAAATTCATTTCAGCTTTAAAAAGAAGAACTGATCCAGATGCGGTTGTTCAATTGTATAAGTTAACATTTTATAGCGAACTTCTTACGACTGCAGATAGAAGATTCATAGAGGATTGCACAAATAATTTACCATTGGAATGGAATGCAACTGCTTTAGATTACCCATATGATGGCGGAGACTTGTCTGTTAATATTCAAAACCAATATTCGAAGAAGTTTGATATTCGCATGTTGTCAAGATCATATAAAGATGCACTTGCATTGACTGTTGAAGTTATAACAGGTGATTCAATTCAAAACATTAAAAAAGTTATGAAAAATGCAGAAAAATCTGCTAGATTTTTTGCGTAAGCGTTGAGAAAGAGAGGAAAATGTTATGCCAATAGTTTCATTTTGGAGTACAGAAGAATCTGCACAATTGTCGGCTACAGCGACTGCGGTTGCAGTTGCTTCAACGATACCAACAAGAACTAAATATAAGACTTTAGTAACACAAACACATTACAATGATTTATCACTAGAAGCATCTTTCTTTAATCAAGATAAAAAATCAAGACTTGATACAGCCGATACTGGTATTGATGCTTTAGATAGATTGTTAAGAAGCAATAAACTTACACCAGAGAATATTCCTAATTATGCTTCGCCGGTAATAAAAGGAAGACTTGAATTATTATATGGAACATTTAAAAATGATCCAGATTCATATTCAAGAATTCTTGAGACAATGCCAATTATGGTTGATTATGCAAATCAGTTATATGATGTGGTACTTGTTGACTTAAATAAAGGAAGTAAAACTTCTGAAGTAAATCCTATCTTACAAAAATCTGATTTAATTGTTTTTCATATGAGTCAAGATATGCAAATATTAAAAAAATTATTTAAAGATATGGAAACTTTAAAAATATTGCAAGAGAAACCGGTTATACCTGTCTTAGGAAGATACGATAGATATTCAAAGTATAACGAGAGAAATATTGCAAGAAAGTTTAATTATAAAAAGAGAATATACACATTACCATATAATACACAGTTCTTTGATTCGTGTAATGATGGAATGGCTGCAAAATTCTTTATTGAAAATGCAAATGCAGATATGGGAACTGACAGAAATGGCTTCTTCATTTCAGAAGTTGCAACATTAACAGATGCAATTATTGAGGCTATCAAGCCTAAAATTATTGAGAGATAAAGAAGTTATATATCCCAGGTAGAAAGGTGGTATGACCACATGTTTTTTAATTATCTTCTAATAGCAATATTGGTAATTGGACTCTTCGTGTTTATTGGTTATTTATTTTCGAAGTCTGATTCTTCTGTTATCCAAGATGTGCAAAAAGAAGGAAGAATATACAGCGTTGAAAGAATGACAGAGTTTATTAAAGCCAGAATGGACGAAATAACTAGAACGAACCTTTATGATATAGGACTTTCAGAAGATGAACTAAAGAGAAGGAAAAATAAAAAATATGAATTAAAAAAGGCTTTGAAAAATTGTACATATGGTGATGTAAACGATAAGAAATACGTTAAGGAATTAATATTTGATTTGCTTCATAGAGAATATGGAGTAAATCAAGTAAACATCACAAATGCAATTGACTTTGATAATCCTGATAAATTATCAACAAATGATAAATTTGATATTCTATTATATATGTATAAACAACAATATGGCTATAACGCTTTAGGTGAGCTTATTAAAAAATATAATCTAGACGAACAAAAAAAAGTTTATGGTTCGGATGTTGCACAATACATTATAACTCCAGAAGAAATCGATCAAATATTTGAAAAAGAATATGATTATTTATCTTTTGAAGATAGATTAAATATTTTGTCACAAAGAATATATCAAAACTATAAAGGCTTTAGTGTAATTGATGAGATAAGAGATATGAACATTGATGGTATCTCTGGCGGTGTATCTGGTCTTCCAGAATCATTCATGTATCAGGTTGCACAATTAGGTGACTACTTAAGGCAAACAACTGAAAGAACTATTCCTAGAGCTTATGATAGTGTTTGGATATTCTACAAAGGTAAATCAATATATTTATCATGTTTATCATTTGGCTCATTTGCAGAACTAAGACGTGTATGTCAAAATATATACAAATATAACAATCCAGGACAATTATCAGATACAAATGGTTATAAAATTAATGAAATGAAAGATGGTTCTCGTGTCGTTGTTGTTAGACCAAGTATGTCAGAATCTTGGGCGTTCTTCATAAGAAAGTTCGATACACCAAATGCGGTACTAGAAAACTTAGTAAGACATCCAGGAAGAGAACCAGTAATAGACTTATTGAAATTCTTAGTAAAAGGTGCCAGAGTTACAGCACTTACTGGTGAGCAGGGTTGTGGTAAAACTACAATGCTTATGGCTATGATAAAATACATATACACATCTTTGAACATAAGAGTTCAAGAAACAGCATTTGAATTACATTTAAGAAAAGTTTATCCTGATAGAAACATCTTAACATTTAGAGAAACAGACACCGTTTCTGGACAAGAAGGTTTGGACGTTCAAAAGAAAACTGACGGTTCTGTTAATATCCTAGGTGAGGTTGCAACAGATGGAGTTGCTGCTTGGATGATTCAGATGGCACAGGTTGCATCTAAATTTACAATGTTCACTCACCACGCTAAAACATTTGATAACTTGATTCTTTCATTAAGAAACTCATTACTAAAAGTTGGTATGTTTCATAATGAAAAAGTTGCGGAAATCCAAGTTGTTGGTGTATTAAATTTCGAAGTTCACCTAAAGAAATCTTATTCAGGTGATAGATATATTGAAAGAATTACAGAATGTATACCAGTAAAACCAAATAATAACTATACATTCGATCACCGTAAAGAACCTACTCTTGAAGGTAAAATGGATAAATTCATAGATAATGCTACTGAATATTTCCAAAAGATAACAGAAACTGAAACATATAAAGCAGTTGATATAGTTCAATTCGTAGATGGACAATATGTTATAAAGAATCCTATATCTAAGGAAAATATAGAAGCAATGAGAGAGAATATGTCAGAAGAAGACCAAGTTTTATTTGATGAATTTTGTTCTAATTATTTCGGCTCAGCAACAGGTTCTTCATCTAGAAGAATTGTTGAATAAAACTAGAATTATTTTACTTTGAATGAGGGGGGAAGACGATGAATCCAAAGACTTTACTTCTTTGCTTTGTACTTATACCTATAGCACTATTTGCGGTACTAATGGTTATATATTATATGTTGCAAAAAAAGAATCGAAGTAACAAGAGTGCTGTACTAGAAAAAATGATGAATGAGGCCTCATCTTCTTCTTCAGGAAAGGATGCGTTTTATCAAAAGGTATATATAAAGATTGAACGTATCCCTGTCATAAATAGATACTTAAGAAAAATAAGAAGAAGGCTAGAACTTGTAAATCAAAATGATGAATATACTATAAGAAAAGATACGGCTAGAATTACTTTAAGAGCAATTTTAATTGCATTGCTTGCGGCAATACTTATAGCTTGGATAAATAAAGATAATTTATTTATAATGTTGATTTCTTTACTTGGTGTCTTAATTGTTATAGAAAATTTAACCGAGCAAATGATTAACAAGGTAGAAGACAAGTTATTAGTTCAAGAACTTGAATTCTTTTCAGAAGTAAGACATGCTTTTCATAGTACAAGTATGGTTGAAGAAGCTGTTTATGATGCTTCACTTATGGAAGAACAAGAGATTGTTTCGCAAGCTAACATTATATACGATATTTTAATTTCAGCAGAACCAGAAATGGAACTTGAAAAATATTATGATGTTGCACCAAATAGATTTTTAAAAATATTTGCAGGAGTTTCTTATTTAACAAAAGAATTTGGCGATAGAAAAATAGGTGGAATTTCACTATATCTAAAGGACTTAAATAATATTACTCAAGAATTACAACTTGAAATATTGAAGCGTGACAAGCTAGATTATATGTTCAAAAGTTTAACATACATTGCAGTTGCCCCTGTTCTTTTTATACATCCGCTTCGTGATTGGGCAATGAATGCGTTTGCATCTACATCAAGCTTCTACGAAGGAAAAACTGGTTTTTTGATGGAAATATTGCTTTTAGTTTTGACATTTTTATCATATGCATTACTTGTTAGAATTAAAGACAATGATGATAAGCAAAGAACTTTTTCTACAGATATGTCATGGCAAGAAAAGGTTTATAGATTGCCATTTGTAGAAAAAATTATTGATGGACTTGTACCCGGTTTAGATAATCCTAGACATGTAAAGGTTACTAAACTTCTTAAAGATACAGCATCAACATTAAAAATAGAGTGGCTGTATGTAAATAAGGTAATATGTGCCGTTATCGCATTTGCTGTTACAATACTTATTGTAAATCAAATGCATAGCATGGCTGTTGAATCTGTTTTATATGATGATACGGTCGAAGGCAATATAATGGGAAAACTTTCAGACAAAGATATTAAAGCTGCCAAATCGTTAACAGCTGCTGATAGATTTTTCGTTACAAACCTATTAGATAATGATGAGATTGTGAAATCAGTAAAGAATGATCCAAAAGATGTAGCATTACAAAAAATAGAATACCAAATGTGGATATTAAATGTAATGCCTTTGTCAGACTCTGTCGCGGATGAATATGCAAATAGAATATTTAAGCATTTGACTTCTGCGAGGGCCAGAAATATAACTACCGGTGAGGCTGATATACAGAATGCTATTTTGCGAGCTGGTATTGAAATGCCTAGAAACAACTTCGTTTTAGAATTATCTGCTAATATTATAGCAAATGCAAAAAAAGACGGCAGATTACAAGTTGAACTTAAAGATGTAAAAGAAGCAGTAATAGATATATATAGCGTTGAACTAACAGATGAGCAAATAATAAATTATGCAGAAAGAATTTATGAAAAATTATCACAATTAACATCAGAATATTTTAAATGGACAGAGTTACTGCTAGCAATTATAATTGCACTTTTGGCATATCAATTTCCAAATATGCTTCTAATGTTCCAAAGAAAAATGAGACAGATGGAAATGGATGATGAAGTAATGCAATTCCAAACAATTATATTAATGCTTATGTACATTGAGAGAGTATCTGTTGAGTATATACTAGAGTGGTTAACAAGATTCTCAAGTATATTTAGAGAACCACTTCAACGTTGTTTGAATAACTACGAATCTGGTGCATATGAAGCATTAGAGCAATTAAAAGACGAAGTAACATATAAACCTTTTATAAGAATTGTTGAGAGTTTACAATCTGCAGTTGAAAATGTAAAAATAACTGATGCTTTTGATGAACTTGAAACAGAAAGAGCTTTCTTTCAAGAAAAACGTAAGGAAGCAAATGAAAGATTAATCAACAGAAAAGCCAAAATAGGTAAATTTATAGGCTTTGCACCAATGGTAATATTATTTGTTGGTTATTTGATTATTCCACTAATGTGGACAAGTATCGCCGATATGGGGGTATACTTCACTCAAATGGGTTCAATGATGTAGTAAAGGTACATCAACCAAAATAAAGATTTCAAACTTAACTATATAAAAAGAAAGGAATGATTTTTATGGATAATGCGTCAAAAGCATTAATTATGGCAGGTGCTGTTTTAATATCAATAGCACTAGTAGGAGTAGGTGTTTACATCTTCTCAAGTACAAACACAATGGTTGGGGGAGCAAACAAACAATTAGATGATGCAGCAGCTCAAATGACAAACTCAACATTAGGACAATACGCAGATTCAAAAGTAAGAGGATCAACAGTAAAACAATTATTTGAGAAAGCTAGAATATCAAATGTAAACGAAACTCTTCCAACAACAATTACTGTAAAGCTTTCAGGTTCAGATGTAACAAGCACTTTGTCGTCAACTGATGTTGTTGATACAAAATATTATGAAGTGACAGTAACAGATTCTAATTCAGATGGTTATTATGACTTAATTGAAGTTAAATAATTATTAAAGAATTTTTAAATTATGCATAACAGTACATAAAACTATGTGCTGTTATGCAATAATATAGAAAAAGTTTTAGATATGTGAGGTGTTAAAGTTATGGATAATGCATCAAAAGCTATTGTAATGGCTGGAGGAGTTTTAATTGCTATAGCGCTTATATCAGTTGCGGTATATGCATTCAACTCTGCGAGAAATTTTGCAAGTTCTGCAGACGATATTTTATCGGCCTCGCAAATACAAAGTTTTAATAGATTTTATCAAGAATATAGAACCGGTGCTGGCACAACATCAACAATTGAGTGTATAGATGCTGTAAATATTCTAAACAGAGCCGTTGAAGATGATATTGAAACAGATGTGTCATCAAATTTGATTACGGCAAATAGCTTAAATGGAACGACTGTTTATACTGCAGACTCAAAAAATTATACAACAAAAACTCTATCATATTCTTTAAGTTATGATCCTGTAGGCAGAGTTAGCAAGGTTACAATATCGAATTAAAATTCTATTATATTAAAAGTATAAAAAGTATAATTTGAAATAATTAATTATATGTTATTTTAAAATATAGTTAAGATGATTGCTTTAAAATATTTCATATGAAAGGAGGAGATGAATACAAATGAGTGACAATTCTTTTGATTTTATACAAATGGCGGGAGCTACTTTGTTATTTGTATTCGCTCTTTCATGTGGCATATTTTCGTATTCACAAGTTAATAGTAGAGTTAATCAATATATAAATGTTAATACTTATAATAGGCGTGGTACAGCTACCTCAGCTTATGGCGACGAAAATGATATAATGAGAAAAACAGACAGATCTGAAATAATAATGTCTGTTGCATCACTTCCAAGAACAACTCAAACACGAGGTAATGAAAATTATAGTATTAGAGTGGTTAACGGCGAAAATATTTGCACATTTTCAATGTACAGGAAAGATGGAGAAGAAGAAATGTTGATTTTCTCTCCTAATAATGGTGCAACACAAGAAAAATATTATACTGATGCAAACACAACACATAGTGATGACTTAAACAAACTTATAAAAATGTTAGAGACACATGTATTCGCGAGTTCTTCAACACAATATACAATTTCATATGATGAAAAGTCACTTACATTTACAAAAATTAATTAGAAAGGGGTTTACGAAGTAATATGGGAGATTCATTAAGTATCGTTTTTACGATAATTCTTGCAGTTTTAATAATGTTTTTGTTTCCAATGATGGACACTTTTGAAAGACAAGACGATCTTTCATATATGGCTGTTTATACTGCCACTGTTGATTTCGTAGATGCTGTTAGAAATACTGGCACCCTAACAATGGATATGTATAATTCATTTTTAACTCAAATTCAATCAACAGGAAACTTATTTGATGTTACATTAGAGCACAGAGAATATAAAGTTGTTCCTGCTGGTAATGGCAATTCAGAAGTTGTTTATTTATATCATTATACAACAGAAATCGAAAACACACTTAATTCAAAAGATGAAACAGATGATGATGGTAATGTTATAAAAAAAGGTGGGTTATATACATTTAACAAAGGGGATTATTTTTATGTATCAATAAAAAATAGAAATAAAACTCAAGCAACACTTATGGAAGAAGCAATCTATGCAACTCAAATAGATAGTTTCAAAATTGGTGTGCCATATGGTGGTCAAATAAAGAGTAGTTATAGATAATAATAACTTAAATTATTGGCACATAAAAATAATTTAGTATAATTTGTAGTAAATTCTAATATTAATATAAAATTATAAAAAGGAGGGAAAAATTATTACATGAAACTATCACATTTTTCAGTTATATTTTTAATAATTATCCTTCCGTTTTCTATTATTTGCAGAAATAATGTTAATGAATATTTTATGGTACAAAAAGATGAAGTGAGACTTAACAATGTTATTGATATTGCAACACAAGATGCGTTAGATACATTGGTGGAATTAAATGATGAGTTCCAAATGTTATATTTTAATCAAAGGTTTGATATAACACAATCGCTTGTTCAAGAATCAGTAAAAAGCTTTTTTCAAACGCTATCTGTAAACTTCAATATGCCATATATTCAAGGAAAAACGGAAAACTATTTTAGTACATACGTTCCAGCAATAGTAGTTATAGGTTATGATGGATTCTTCATATATTCTGTAGACGATACTGATTCTGCTGGATATGCATATAGAGTATCTCCAAAAATACCGTACTCATATGAAGATCCAGATACACATGCTATTATAAACTTTACACTTGGAAATTATATAAAGATCTATATAAATGGTAGACTTTATGAAGGCGAACTTACAGATGATTATTATTCTGAGAGTTTGAAAAAATATAAAGAATACGAAGAAGGTTTTGCTGGATATTCCTCTGATGATATATTGGATTTCATACCAGATATAACAAATGATATGTCTGTTATGTTGGTAGCAATCAATGAAATATCTAAAAATCAACTTGGAAGCAAAGGAATACCTAGTTACTTGATTGCACCTTCTGGTGAAGGTGACGGCATTCCATTAAGACAAGATTATGAAAGAAACGGATTAAAGGAAGCCAGTGAATTTCATAAGAAAAGAAGAGAAGTTATAATAAAATTAGTACAAGATGTTTTACAACAAGAAATAAATGAACATCAAACATATGCTAGAACAAAAGGTTCAACATATAACTTCATGTTACCTGAGATTGCAGATGAAGACTGGACAAACTCAATAAATGATATTTCAGTCATGTCATTCATACAAGGTATGCCAATAGGTGTTAAATCGTACTATAATAACTATGCACTTGGTGGTTCTAGAATTGTAGAAACAGACTATATATACGCAACTTCAGATAAATATTATCATAGTGTTAGATGTAAACGTGTTAGAAACTTTTTAAATGACGATACTAATCAAGATGTTGAAAACATATTTGTAAATAGAGTGGAGGCTGCAAGAGCAGGATATTATCCTTGTCCTGAATGTCATCCATAAGAGAGCTTAAAAATCTTTGATTCTCATTCTTTCGCCGCTCAAAAGTTTTCGACTGAAAGGAAGAAAATCTCGCACATAAAATAAAAAGCAGAAAAATTTCTGCTTTTTTGTTTATTACTAAACTTCTTCAACAACAACCCTTAAATTATTTGGATCATGTGATGTAGTAAATTTAAGTGATTTACCAGAGTTATTTACAAATTTAAAATCTAAATTACTTTGCAAACTAACTGTAGCATCTTCATTTTTGGGCACATATGCAACTGGAACACTATGATGATGCCTTTCGGTAATTTTTACATCCAAGTTTTTTATAGCATTGTACAAAGTAGAGGAGAGCTGGCACACGCCACCACCATACCCCTTGTCGTGAGTACCATCACTTAGTAATATTGTAGCTTCTAAAAAGCCATCACTTGCACCATAAGGACCACAAACTTTATTAAAAGAAAATGTTTCGCCAGGCTTTAATACATAATTATTCAATCTATCGGCAACAATAGAGATATTATTATATCTATTTTTGTCATTGGCTAATATTTTTGTACTAAAACTTGATAATTCATTTGAACTTGATTGTTGGGGTATGATTTCGTTTTCATTAATATTCTCATCATCATTTTCATAAACAACATCATTTTGATAAATATTAATTGGATCTTTTTCAACATTTTTATTATTATCACCAGAATTGCAAAGAAAATTAAAACCAGTTCGTTCAGCATTATTTAGAGAATATTTAACTTTATTTCTAATTTCATCAGATTTTTCATTGATGTCATAAGCTTGCTTATTGGAGTCGACATTGTCATTTCTACAACCAGTTAAGGTAATTAGTAAAAGAAGTAAAAATAAAAACTTCATTTTCATAAAATCACCTCACTAATATACTAACCACAAAAGTTTAAAAAATACGATGAAAAAAATGAAAAAATACTTGTGAAATTATGTAATCTGAATTATAATGGTTATA
>CAVHNT010000056.1:0-6775 GCA_963637565.1 bacterium | reverse complement strand
TATATTAATTATATTTTTCGCATCTGTCAATTGTTTTTCATCGACAGTTTTCGAGTTAATTTTATTTAATTCCCCAAGGGCTTATTGCTGTTCCGTTTGAATTCACATTTTCAACATCTAGCTTACTAGAAGCAATTGAGACTACAGGATGAAGTCCCATCTTTGGTGAATATGTATATCCATTTGAGCTACACAAATATGTGCTTGCAACTTCACTAGAACTTGCATAGTATATACAAAAATTAGCTACAGTCGTATCTAGTCTAGTACATTGAGATGCAATCCATCCATTGCCACTTCCCAAAACTTCTCCTGCTGTTGGCGTTTTCACAAAAGAACCATTGCTAGGATTATATGTATAGTATGTTTGTGTTAATAATACAGGATCTGTTCCAACAAGTTTCTTTGGCGTTGTAGATGTTTTTGTTGATGTTCCTTGGTCATATGAGTAAAATCTTGGCTCAGATATACCATACAAAGTACTTGAATGTTTTACTTTAGTATAATTGCTACTATTTGCAGATAATACGCCAGAATCAGAAGATGTATAATAAGCGTATCTTATTGTTGGGCTTGGAATTGTATATCCACAAGCTTTATTCAAATCTTCTATTGTTAAGCTTCTAGCTTTTAATCCTTTAGTTGAGTTTGAATATGCATCTTCGCATAATTTATTTAATTTTGTTAATACATTCAAATAACCATCCGAGCCTTCTAACATTACATCATTTTGATTTGTTGCACCATATGTTGTAATCAATATATTGTCTCCATCTATGCTCAATATTCTCCATGATTTATCTTCAGTTGTAAGCTCTGCAGATAATTTGCTTGTCGGAGTATAAGCAACATAATCTCCAACCTTTAATCCATCCTTTATGCTCCATGTCAACTCTACTTTATCGTAAGTTCCATCACTCCATGCATATCCTGCTACCGGAACTGCAACAACCTTGTACGTTCCTACATCTTTTGCAGAAGCTGTTCCAGACATTTCAACAAATTTACCAACCACACCATTTTGAATGCTTCCTTTATATATTTTATCTTCCGCACTCACTTCAGCCTTTGGATTTCTTGTTATTGTAAATTCTTTTACAACTCTACCACTATATTTTTTGCTTTTACCAACAATTATAACTCTTGCAGTTCCTACATTTACATTATCTTCATATCTTATTGTATAATCTTTTCCTTCTTCTAATGTTTCTTTGCCAACATTTATTCTGACTGTTGGCTCATTTTCATAACCGGAATATACAAAAGAATATTTACTTAATGTTATGTTTTCATCTATTGAACCTATATCACCTGATGCTTTTACAATATTATATTGAATGGTAGGATTAGTTATCTCATAATTATTAGCAGCCGAACCTTCCAATTCTGCTGTTGCTGTGTGCTCTCCTTCGCTACTTGCAGCACCAGAAACCTTGACGGTTAATTTGTCTGTAGATAAACCTTCAGCACTAGCAACAGGTGCATGTGCTTCTCCATCATATCTAATTTCTAAATTTGCCCACTTAATAGTTACAGGTGCCTTCTTTATAGTCCACTCTAACTTAACTGGTTCTGTTGTTTTGTCTTCCCATTCGGATTTAGAAGCATCTCTTAAGCTTATTACTATTTCCTGTGTTCCAGCATCTTTTCTTGTTTCGCTTGAAGCACTCATTGCCTTTTTATTATATCCATCAAATTTAACGTTCTGTGATCTTCCTGTGTATGTATACTCTCCAATTATACTTGGTTTAGCAAATATTCCTTGCTCCTCTTCATCACCAGAATTAATCTCTTCCTCAAATTTATTGTCACCAGAGATATTGATATCACTATTTATCCTATCACTTCTGTTTTTTATCACTAAACATGTAGCAAGGAAAATAACAAGTATTGATACTATTATAGTAATTGCAGCAATCAAGTTTAGCTCTCCTCTACTTCTTTTGTTCATCTCTTTTCCCCCTTCTTTGGTTCGATATATCCTACTTATATTGTAACATAACAAAATATGGTTTCAATAAATTTTGTCATAAATGTTTCTTGATTATTTTATCAAATCTTCCAAAGTCTTACTGTCAACATATTCATTAATTACATTATCTAATCCTTCCCAAAATGCGTAAGTTCTGCAGTCATGCTTTTTTTCACATTCGCCATCTCCAGTAACGCAATACACAGGTGCTAAATCTCCTTCAGAAGCTCTTAAAATGTCTCCAACAGTATAATCTTTTGGTTCTTTTGTTAATCTATACCCACCGTTATTTCCTCTAGCAGCTTCCAATAGTCCCGCTTTATTTAAAAGAGAAATTATTTGTTCTAGATATTTGTTTGAAATTTCTTGTCTTTCTGCAATGCTTTTTAGTGATATAAAATTTCCATCTCCATTCAAAGCTAAATCAATCATTATTCTTAAGGCATATCTACCTTTTGTTGATATTCTCATAAAAACTTCCCCCTACTATATCTTTAACTACCTCACTTGCTATAACAAGCCCCGCAACAGAAGGAACAAATGAAATACTACCTGGCACTTGTCTCTTTTTAGTTGATTTACCTTTCATTTCTTCCATGCAATCGTTGCTGACCTCGTCATCACCTTTTATAGGTTCTTCTTTTGAATATAATACCTTTAATTTTTTTACGCCTCTTTTTTTCAATTCTTTTCTCATGACTTTTGCAAGTGGACATATACTCGTTTTATATATATCTGCAATCTCAAACTTTAATGGATCTAATTTATTTCCCGTTCCCATTGAAGATATAACAGGCACCCCGTTCTTTTGAGCTTGTATAACTATTTCTATTTTTGCAGTAACAGTATCTATACAATCTACAACATACGACAAATCTTTTGTTATTATATTGCTCTCTGACTCTGGCAAAAAGAACTCTTTGTATGTTTCCACTTTTGCATCTGGATTTATATCAAGTATTCTTTCTTTCATAACTTTAACCTTTGCCATACCTATAGTCTTATGCGTTGCAATTATCTGCCTGTTGATGTTAGTTAAGTAAATATCATCATTATCTATTAGCACCAAGTTTCCCACACCTGCTCTTGCCAAACCCTCAGCAACAAAAGAACCAACTCCACCAATGCCAAATATTGCAACTTTTGCATTCTTTAGTTTTTCTAATCCTTCTTTTCCTATTAATAATTCTGTTCTAGAAAATTGACTTAACATTTTTATCTTCCATTCTTTATATATTTTTTAATCTTAAAGCATTTAATACAACAGTTAGGCTACTAATTGTCATTGCTAGTGCTGCCATCATTGGGTTTAATTCAATATTTAATGGCTCTAAAATTCCACATGCTATAGGAATCATACACACGTTATAAAAGAAAGCCCAAAATAAATTTTGTTTAATATTTCTTATAGTATTCCTACTTATGTCTAACAAATCGTTTATTTTATCAATATTATCATTCATTAAAATTACGCTTGCAGAGTCCATTGCAATATCTGTTCCTGATGAAATTGAAACTCCAATGTCAGCTGTAACTAAACTTACACTGTCGTTTATTCCATCTCCACACATCATTACAAGACCATTCTTTTTTAATTCTTTTATTTTTTCTGCCTTTTCTTTTGGAGTAACATTAGCAACAACCTTATCTATACCAATTTGCTTAGCAATTATATTAGCAGTCTTTTCATTATCGCCAGTTATCATTACTATGTCAATATCTTTTTGCTTAATCTTGGCAACAACTTCTTTAATATTATCTTTTAAAGTATCTTTAACGCCAAGAAGGGCAATCAAATTTCCGTTCATACTAACAAATAAAATGCTATTTCCATCATTCATTAGAGCTTGCTCATCTGATTGATTTTCTATTTTTACATTATTCTGTTCCATAAGTTTGCTATTACCAATGTAAAAAACATCTCCATTGCTATTTTTGGCACTAACGCCATATCCAGGTATAGACTTAAACTCAGACACCTCATTTAATTCTACATTCTGTTCTTTAGCATAGTTTACTATAGCTCTAGCAATTGGATGCTCTGATTTATTTTCTATACTTGCAACACTCTTTAGTATTTCTTTCTCATCTAATGAACTATAATTAAATATTTTTGAGACGCTTAAATTTCCATTCGTTAATGTTCCTGTTTTATCAAAGCAAATTGTTTTAATTTTATGTGCATTTTCTAATGCCTCACTTGTTTTAACCAATATTCCTTTTTTGCTTGCATTTCCAGATGCAATAACTATCGCAAGTGGTGTAGCAAGTCCTAAACTACAAGGGCACGCAACAACAAGCACACTAACAAATATGTTAATAGCAAAAGCAACATTTTTAGAGATAATCGTCCATACTATAAATGCCAATACAGCTATTGCGATAACAACAGGTACAAAATATCCACTTATCTTATCCGCTACTTTTGCTATTGGAGCTTTGGTAGATGTAGCATTTGCAACTAATCTAACAATTTCAGAAACGGTAGAATCTCTGCCAATTTTTTCAGCTTTATACTTTATAGTTCCTTCGTAATTAACACTACCAGCAATTACTTTTGAACCAACTTCTCTTTTTACAGGAACACTTTCACCAGTTATAAAAGACTCATTTATGTGAGTTTCTCCCTCAATAACTTCGCCATCAACGGCAATCTTTTCACCTGGTTTGCAAATTACAATATCACCCTTTTGAATTTCATCTAGTGTAACACTTGTCTCTTTTCCATCACGCATAATAGTTGCATGATTAGGTGTTATACTCATTAAATTTTGTAAAGCTTCTTTTGTCTTATCTTTGTTTTTATTCTCAATGTATTTTCCAATTTTGATAAAGAAAATAACAATTGCTGCTGATTCATAATATAAATTTTCAACGAAACCTGTATTTCCATTCAATATTTTTATTGTGCTGTACACACTATAAATAAGACTTGCCAACACACCTATTGTAACCAACGTATCCATGTTTGGAGTCTTATGAATTAAATTCTTATAACCATTTTTTAATATATCTCCACCAAAGAAAAGCACGACAAGTGTTAATATGAAGAGTGATACAGCATAATTTACAGGATATGTTTCCATATTTAAAAATGGAATAACTGGTAACCCTACCATGTGTGACATTGATATATATAGCACTAATATTGAAAGTACAGAAATCGTAATAAGTTTATATTTTTCATTAGACTTCCTTTTTTCTTCCTTTTCAAAATTGTCTATACCTAAACTTGTAAAACCTGCTTTCTCAACGAATTTTTCAACTTGTTCTAGAGTCAATTTGGTGTCATCATACTCCACATTAGCATTATTCATAACTAAATTAACTGCCGCACTTTCAATACCATCTTGCTTATTTAAATATTTTTCTAATCCTGAAGAACAAGCTGAACAAGTCATCCCATCAATTTTAAGCAAAACTTTTTTCATTTAGTTATCACCTTCAAACCCTGCATCAGCTATAGCTTCTTTTATACCTTCCTCGCTTTGCTTTTCTTGAACAAATTTAATATAGGCTTTTGCATCTTCAAAACTAACTCTTGCACTTTCAACACCTTCTAGATTATTCAAAACTTTTTCTAATCTATTAGAACATCCAGTACAATGCATTCCTTTTATATTTAATTCTATTTCTTTCATAATAAAAACCTCCTATTTATTTTAATATCCATATTTAGTATTGCTTAAATATGAATTAAAATTCATAAAGCAATTATACAACAATGCAGCTTACTTATTCAAGGTGGAATAAGTAATGCGTTTAATTCATAATCCTTTTCATCATTATTTTATACTTAATTTCTTAAAAATAAATTCTTATCAACTTCTATTGTATTTCTTTTATAACTTTACACGGATTTCCCACTGCAACAACATTTGATGGAATGTCTTTTGTAACAACACTCCCTGCTCCTATTACAACATTGTCTCCTATCGTAATTCCTGGCAACACCACAACATTCCCGCCAATCCACACATTATTTCCTATTTTAATAGGTTTGGCATATTCTAATCCTTTATTTCTAATTTTGTAGTCTAACGGATGCCCCGCTGTATAAAAGCAGCAATTTGGTGCAATAAAAACATTATTACCAAATTCTACTTTTGCGGCATCCAATATTGTACAATTATGGTTCATATAAAAGTTTTCTCCAACAAAAATATTATAACCATAATCACACCAAAAGTTTTGTTCAACTGTTATTTGTTTTCCTGTTTTTGCAAACAAATTTTTTATTATTCTATCTTTATTTTCAAAGTCCGACGGCTTTAAATTATTATATTCAAAGCAAATATCTTTAGCCTTATACCTATCCTTTACTAATTCTTTATCGTAGTTAGCATCATATAATTTTCCAGCCAACATCTTATCCTTTTCTAACATAATTCTCCTCCAATCATAATTCTTTAAAGTACCTTTTGGGGAATACAATATTACACATTAAATTTCTTATAATTAATAATTTCCACTTTCTACACACTAAAGATACTGTTATAGCAGCAGGACGTTCAAGTAAATCATCTTTATTTTTCGTTTTTATGCCTCAACTAAGTCCATACAAATTATATCACATATCATAAAAATGGTATAGAGTTACTATATTTAATTAAATATTGAAAATAGCAAGCACAAATAGTATAATTAAGTGGATTTATAATAATTAGAAAAGGAACTGTTAAAGATGAAAAATAAAAAGATAATACTGATATTTATAATATTTTTGGGAGTAATTACATTGTTTTTATACAAATATTTCACATCTAATGATTTTAATGATACCAACAAGATAGAATATACAAT
>CAVHNT010000055.1:0-59315 GCA_963637565.1 bacterium | reverse complement strand
AATAGGAAAGAAAATCAATACATAAAAGGTTGCAAATCTGTTACTTTCCTATTAGATAAAAAAACAACATATCATAAAGATATGCTGCTTTATTTTTCTATATTAATTATTTAAGTGAAATAACAACCTTTCTGTATGGTTCTTCTCCAACACTTACAGTTTTTACTTTTGGATGTTTTTGTAACGCGTTGTGAATAGCCTTTCTTTCAAATGGATTCATAGGTTCTAATGTAATACTCTTTCTTCTTTCTACAACGGTGTTTGCTCTCTTCAAAGCAAGTTCTTCCAACGCCTTTATTCTCTTTTTTCTATAGCCCTCAATATCTAGTATAACTTTTACATAGTTTTTATTTCCCTTATTTCCTATTGTTGCTGCTATTGTTTGAAGAGCTTCTAATGTTTCTCCTCTATAGCCAATTACTATTCCAGCATTTTCACCTGTTATATCGAATTTTAAAATGTTATCTTCAACATAAGTTTTAATATCTAACCTTAAACCTAATCTTTCAAAATACTCATTTAAGAATTCAATTATTCTTTCTTTTACTACATTTCCTTCTTCTTCAGTGAATTCTCTTGGTTCTTTCCTTGCTTCATGTGAATGTGCCTCAACTTCTTCTGTTTTCTCAATCTCTGTAACGCGAACTTTAACTTGCTTATGATCTAATATGCTGAAAATTCTCTTTTTTGGTTCTTCTATCATTTCTATTGAAACTTGATCTTTTTTCAATCCAACCTTATTTAAAGCATCTTCTACAGCTTCCTCATAATTTTTTCCTATTCCCTCTGCTACCTTAGACATATAAAAACCTCCTATATCTTATTTCTAGAAATACTTCTAGTTGTAAACCTTAAGCCTACTTCTTCTTTTTATGTTGTTTCTTTTTCGAATTATTATTTGAAGTTTTTGTTGATTTTCCACTAGTTATGCCCTTATTCTTATTTTCATTATCATTTTCTTCTTTCAACTCTACTTCAGCTTCTTTTTCTATTTCAATTACTTGGCTTTCAATTTCCTTCTTTATAGTACCACTTTTTTCTTCATTATTAAATATTTTTTTCATAGCAATTAGCTGAATTACTCCAATTAAATTAGTTGTTGCCCAATATAATCCAACACCTTGTGGCACTGAATATGCAACATATCCAAGCATCAAAGGCATAACCGTGTTCATAAGTTTCATATCTGGCATTGGTATTTCACTTTCTTCTTGAGCCTTCTTTAATTGCTCATTTGATTCTTTATTCATATTAGAAGATACAGATATCGTCAAGTAAGTAAATATTGTTGAAAGTATTGGAATAATAATAAGTGCCCAATTATCTCTATCATTTATTCCTATCTCACAAAGATCTATCCCCAAGAAATTCATATCTATTAACTTTTTATCTTTTATAATGTCAAGTTCGTAATATCTAGGATTTACATACTCTTTTTCTTCTGCTTCTTTTATTTTTACTTCATACTCTGCTAGTTCATAATCTCCTGAATTAGCTTCAATAGCAGCTATTGCTTGTTGCTTTCTAGTATCATTTACCTCTGATTTATAATTTTCAATAACTGTTTTGTCTAGTTTCATTATATGTGTTAATGGATTTGACATCATAGCAAACAATCCCAAAATTACAGGAAATTGTATAAAATTTATCAAGCAGCCAGTACATCCCATACTAGACATCGTTGACATGTTCTTTTCTTTCAAAAGTTTTTTATATTCTTCCATAAATTTTTGTTGATCATTTCCATGTTTCTTTTGTAATTCCTGCATTAAAGGCTGAATCTCTTGTGCTTGTTTAAGAGATTTTTGTTGTTTTATCGTAAATGGAAGTAACAAAATCTTTACTAGTACGGTAAAGATAATTATAGCTAAACCATAATTATTAACTATTCCAAATATAAAACTCATTAAGTATCCAAAAAAACTGGCTATTGCTTCTAACATTAGGCTTCCTCCCTATCTCTATTAATAGAATTTTAAATATTTAGAAAGTTGGAAATATTTACTTTTTTCAACTTTCCCTGGTACATTATAAAAGCACATCTATGCTTATTATGCAAACAAATTAGCTTTTTCAAAGCATTTCATAAGTTCAGATTCCACAATATCATAATTGATGGTACCAACATCAACTCCAGACTTACATACTATAACAATATTATATCCACTCTGTAAAGAGTTTTCATTTAATCTATATGCTTCTCTAATCAATCGTTTCATCCTATTTCTTTTAGTACTTCTATTAGAAACTTTTTTTCCAACAGCTATCCCCACTTTATTAAACTCTTGATTATTTTTTACAATATATATCATTAAAACATCTGCACTATACCACTTTCCACTCTTAAAAACATGCTGAAATTCAGTGCTTTTCTTTATTATATTCAATATATTTCACCTCAATTGTTGAAGTTTTGCAATGTATAAATTTCTCATTATAAGTAAAAAGGCCCTATGATAGGGCCTACTTATACATGGTTAATTATGCAGAAAGTTTCTTTCTACCTTTTAACATTCTTCTCTTTAAAACTTTTCTGCCATTAGAAGTATTCATTCTAGCTCTAAAGCCATGTTCTCTCTTTTCTTGTCTTTTTTTAGGTTGAAATGTTCTTTTCATTTAACTGCACCTCCCAATTTCGTTTTTATCTATTTTGCATTATTTATCATAATCTCCAAAATAACAGCACTAGTATTGTACACTATATAGTACAATTTTGTCAACTAATTTTACGCATATTATTATTTTTTGATTCAGTAAAACTTATGTAAAGTATACATATCAAGTATAATCATTTACGGAAGTAACGATCTGACGTTTTTTTATCCAAAAACTTGCATTTACTGACATAAACATATATAATGTGAATAACTTTTCTAAGCATTGATATATCAATGTTCACAGGTAATATTCACATAATTTGTTTTATGTTTTGTGTACATAAAAAAATTATTTAAAAACAAATGAGTGTTCGCAAAAAAAATGTTAATAAAATAGCTTT
Organism: bacterium; assembly: GCA_963637565.1. Lineage (GTDB taxonomy): Bacteria > Bacillota > Clostridia > TANB77 > UBA1234 > UBA1234. The sequence goes on along the minus strand of CAVHNT010000055.1, from coordinate 56,317 downwards.
TATTTTTAAAATGCTTATTTTTCAACGGTTTCGAGTCTTCACAAAATAAACATTCTTTTTTGTTGAGGAAATAAGCACTTACAAGAGTTTTTAAAAAATTATTAACATTTTTATTAACATTTGTGGATAAAATGTTAGTAACTTTGTTAATTTTGTTAGGAGGAAATTATGCAGGACATGTATGAAGTTTTAGCTAGGGCTAAAGAGATTATAAAAGAAGAAGTACCAGTTGTAAGATATAACTCTTGGATAAATACATTAGATGTTCTTTCAATTGATGACAATCTTGTTAAGTTGAGAGTCACTAGTCCATTTCATTTGCAGAAAATGGAAACAGACTTATATATACTTACAAGAGAGTCTTTCAAGATTGTTTTAGGAAGGGATATTGAATTAGCCTTTTATCTGCCAGGTGAAGATTTTAGAAATAATGAAAATAAAACTTTATTAGAAGTTCCTAAATATGAGGAGCTCGAAGAAGATGATGGCGTAGACCAAACAAATTTTGATAATATTCCTACTAATAACATAGATAATTTTAATTTTCAATACCCAAATCCAATACAACTAACGCCAAACACATCTGCAAAAATTAATGCATCAGTGTTAAATCCTAAATATACATTTAGTTCATTTGTTATAGGAAAGAGTAATGAGTTGGCACATGCCGCTGCAATGGCTACTGCAGAAAATCCAGGTCGAGCATACAATCCACTTTTTTTGTATGGTGGAGTGGGACTAGGAAAGACACATCTGATGCAAGCTGTTGGTAACTATGTTCTTTCCAGAAATAGAAATGCTCGTGTACTTTACATAACAGGTGAAAAATTTACGAACGAGCTTGTTTATTCAATTCAAGCAAACAAAAATGAGGAATTTAGAGCAAAATATAGAAATATAGATGTTTTATTAGTAGACGATATACAATTTATAAGTGGTAAAGAAAGAAGCCAGGAAGAATTCTTCCACACTTTCAATGAATTGTATGAGAATAATAAACAATTGGTTATTTCGAGTGATAGACCACCAAAAGATTTAAATCCATTGGAAGAAAGACTTAAATCTAGATTTGAATGGGGACTAATCACAGATATAAGTAAACCAGATTATGAAACAAGATATGCAATACTAAGAAGTAAAGCTGCAAGTGAAAATATAGAAATAGATGAAGAAATTTTATCTGTAATAGCAAACAAAGTAGAATCAAACATTCGTGAGTTGGAAGGTACTTTAAATAAGATTGTTGCAATGGCATCTTTAACTAATATGCCTATAACAATGCAATTAACCGAGAGAGCATTGAATGATTTAAAACATTCAAAAGAGAAAGTTATTACAATAGATTATATACAAGGTGTAGTAGCAAAATATTATAATCTTGAACAAAACGTTTTCAAAATACAACGTCGTTCAGGTGATATTGCATTTCCAAGACAGATTGCAATGTACTTATCAAAACAATTAACAGGACAACCTCTCGTTGAAATAGGAAAAGAATTCGGTGGAAGAGACCATACTACTGTTATTTATGCAATAAATAAAATAGAATCTTTAATAAAAACAGATCCTAACACAAAAATGATAGTTGATAATATCAAAAAAATGATCATTAATTAGAAAAATTTTTATAATGTAACAAAAAATAATAAAATAAGTTAAATAAAAAATACCAAAAAGAAAAATTAACAAAATGTATAAAATTGTTTATATCATTATTGTAAAAAATGATATATGCTTAACAAGGTTAACTCCTACGGAAATAAGTTATCCACAAATTCTTAATTAATGTTAATAACCTCTTTCATTTATTTTTCAATTGTTAAATCAATTGTAAAAATTTTGAAAATGTAATTCAAAATTATACTACAAAATGGATTGAAGAGATATTAACAAATTAATGTGAAAAACATGTAGAAAAATTGTTGAAAAATAGTTTTTCACATAATGATGTTAGTCTATGTGAATTATTGGTGTTGAATTTTAACAACTTATCAACATGAATAAACGCTTACGGAATAACACTTTTGATAGTTTTTCCACATTACTAACATACATTACTACTACTACTACTATATTTATTTTATTTAAATAAAAAAAGAACAAAAATTTAACAGCAAATTTTTATAAAAAAATACTATTACTATGTAAAATATTTTTATTTTATATATAATAGAAAAAGAAAGTTGAGGTTTTATTATGAAATTTAATTGTGAAAAAGAAAAATTATTAATCGGATTAAACTCTGTAATTCGTACTTCCGTAGGAAGAACAACAACTCCTATATTAGAAGGTATACTATTAAATGTAAAGAAGAATAATGTTATTTTAACAACTAATGATTTAGATATTGGAATGGAGTATACATTAAATGGTATAGAAACAATAGAAGAAGGAAAAGTAGTTGTTGATTGTAAAATGTTTGGAGATATTATAAGAAAATTACCAAATGAACAAATTACATTTTATATAAATGATAAAAATTTGTTAGTTATAGAATGTGAAGGTTCTGTTTATAAACTTGCTACAATGAATGCGGACGAATTTCCAACATTGCCTAACATTGATGTTGAAAAAAATATAACAATTTCTCAAGGTGCTTTAAAAGAAATGATTAAAAAAACAATCTTTGCTGTTAGTGTTGAAGAAAACAGACCAATATTTACAGGTTGTTTAATAGAAGTAGTTGATGATGAGTTAAATGTTGTTGCTGTTGATGGCTTTAGATTGGCCTTAAGAAAAGCGAGAATGGCAAGTGGTGTTAATACTTTTAGTGCAATTGTACCTGGTAAGTATTTAAATGAAATTGTTAAAAATCTTCAAGATATTGATGATGTTATCGAGATTGAAATATCTAAAAATCAAGCATTGTTTGAATTAAAAGATTGTAAAATAGTTACTAGATTATTAGAAGGAGATTTCTTAAATTATAATAGTGTAATACCAAATGAAAAAAAGACAAGAATAAAAGTAAATAAACAAGCTTTACAAAATGCTATTGAAAGAGCTGCAATTTTTTCTATTTCAGCTTCAGAGAAAGAAAAGAAATATCCTATAAAAATTTTTGTTAGCTTAGGAAGTATGATTATTTCTTGTACTTCACAAATTGGTGATGCAAAAGAAGAAGTGCTAGTTGAGACAACAGGAGAAGAACTAGAAATAGGATTTAATCCAAAATACTTAGTTGATGCTCTAAAAGCAATTGAAGATGATGAAGTTTATTTGGATTTTGGAAGTAACATTTCTCCATGTGTAATAAGACCTGTTATTGGAGAAAAATTTACATATCTGGTATTACCAGTTAGATTAAAAGAGTAATATTTGAGGTACTTATGATAATAAACAAAATATATTTAGAAAATTTTAGAAATTATGAAACGCAAGAGATTAAATTAGATAAAAATATTAATGTTTTTTATGGAAATAATGCACAAGGAAAAACAAATATTCTTGAAGCTCTTTATATTTGTGCTTTTGGTAGATCTTTTAGAACATACAAAGACGTTGAACTTATTAACTTTGAAAGTGATAATGCAAAAGTTAAAGTAGACTTTGAAAAAAATGGCAGAGAAAAAAATATTGAAATACTAATAAGTAAGAAGGAAAAGAAAACTATCAAATTAAATGGAATAAAAGTAAATAAAAATAGTGAACTTTTAGGAAATATGAATATAGTGCTATTTTCACCAGATGATATAATTATTCTAAAAGAATCTCCTGCATCAAGAAGAAAATTTTTAGATATTTTGATTAGTCAATTGAGACCTAATTATGCACATTTGCTTAGTGAATATAACAAAGTTTTAGAGCAAAGAAACGCTATGCTAAAATCTAAAAAAACAGAAACTATAGATATTTGGAATGAGCAGTTGGCGAGTTTTGCTGAAAAAATTTTTAAATATAGAGATGAATACATAGAAAAAATTCAAAATAATATTGAAAAAATAACACCAAAGTTAACAAATGACAAAGAAAATCTTTCTATAAAATATAAGACTAGGTTTGTAAATAAGGAAAAGTTTTTAAAAGATTTAAGTGACAACTTAAACAACGACTTATATAGAGGATACACTGGAATTGGAATTCATAGAGATGATTTTGAACTTTTGGTAAATGGTATTGAACTTAATTTGTATGGATCACAAGGACAGCATAGAACAGCAATTTTAGCGTTGAAATTTGCGGAGATGGAGATAATAAAAGAAGAAGTTTCAGAAAATCCAATTTTACTTTTGGATGATATAACTTCTGAATTAGATTTAGAAAGATTGAATTTAATTTTCAAGAAAATTAAAGATTATCAAGTGCTTATAACTTGTACAGATGCAAACATTTTAAGAAATTTTGATTGTTTGACAAACGACATCAAATTGTATAGAATATGTAATGGTAGTTTAGATACATAAATCGAAAGGGAAAATTTTATGTATGTTCATATAGGAAATAATGAGATATTGAATAAAAATGATATAATTGCAGTTATCGATGTTAAAACTTTAAAAGAAAGCAGAGTAAATCTGAGGCTTATAAATAAGTTAAAAGAAAGAAATAAAAAAGATGATGAATCTGTGATTATTATCCAGAAGGGTAAAGAGCAAAAGGAGATTTTTTCTAATATATCAATATTTACTTTAAGAAAAAGACTAGAAAAAAATATATAAAGTAACAAATGAAAGGAATTATAAAGATGAGTAACGATGAAAAAGTAACGAATGTTTATAATGAGGATAGCATTCAAGTATTAGAGGGATTGGAAGCAGTTAGAAAAAGACCTGGTATGTACATAGGAACTGTTTCTGTAAGAGGATTACATCATTTAATATATGAAATTGTTGATAACTCTGTGGATGAAGCGTTAGCAGGATATTGTACAGAGATAAATATAACAATAAATAAAGATAACTCGGTAACAGTTGTTGATAATGGTAGAGGTATCCCAATAGGAATACATCATAAAATGGGAATTCCTACAGTTGAAGTTGTTTATACAGTATTACATGCAGGTGGAAAATTTGGCGGCGGCGGATACAAGGTATCTGGTGGTTTGCATGGTGTTGGTGCATCTGTTGTTAATGCTTTATCGGACTGGCTTGTAGTTGAAGTTTCAAATGGCGAAGGTATATATACTCAAAGATATGAAAGAGGAAAAACAAAAACAAAGTTGGAAAGAATAGGAGATACTAATAAAACTGGAACTAAAGTTACATTTTTACCAGACAGTACAATATTTGAGACATTAAATTATGAGTTAGATACATTAGTTCAAAGAATTAGAGAAATGGCTTTCTTAAACAAAGGATTAAAACTAACTTTAGAAGATAGAAGACCAGAAGAACCAATTAAGTATGATTTCCATTATGAAGGCGGTCTTACTTCATTTGTTGAATTTTTAAATAAAAATAAAGAAGTAATAAATAAATCACCTATTTACATTGATGGTGGTACTGATGTTCCAGTCGAAGTTGCTATTCAATATACAACTTCATATTCTGAAAACGTATATTCTTTTGTTAATAACATTAACACACCAGAAGGTGGAACACATTTGGAAGGATTTAAACGTTCACTTACAAAATGTTTTAATGATTATGCAAGAAAATATAATATATTAAAAGAGAAAGATAATAACTTACAAGGTGAAGATATTCGTGAAGGTATAACAGCTGTAATAAGTGTAAAGGTATCTGACCCACAATTTGAGGGGCAAACAAAAACAAAACTTGGTAATAGTAATGTTGCTGGTATTGTTTCTGGTGTTATGAATGATAAGCTAGCAAGCTTTTTAGAAGAAAATCCTCAAGTTGCAAAAGCAATTCTTGAAAAATGTATAAGTGCATCTAGAGCTAGAGAGGCAGCAAGAAAAGCAAGAGATTTAGCAAGAAGAAAGACACCACTTGAAAGTAATACACTTCCTGGAAAGTTAGCAGATTGTTCTTCTAAAAATCCTGATGAATGTGAATTATATCTTGTCGAGGGTGATTCAGCTGGTGGTAGTGCTAAACAAGGAAGAGATAGAAAGTTCCAAGCTATTCTTGCCATGTTTGGTAAAATGATAAATGTTGAAAAAACAAGAATTGATAAAGTTTATAATAATGAAAAATTATTGCCAGTAATAACAGCAATTGGAGCTGGAATTGGTAGTGATTTTGATATATCAAAAATAAGATATGGAAAAATTATAATGATGGCTGATGCCGACGTTGACGGTGCACACATAAGAACACTTCTTTTAACATTTTTCTTCAGATATATGAGACCTTTACTTGAAGAAGGAAGAGTATTTGCTGCTCAACCTCCACTATACAAAATAAGTAAAAAGGGATTAAAAGAAGATATTTATTGCTATAGTGATGAAGAATTAGCTCAAAAACTTGAAGAAATTGGTAAAGATAACACAACTGTTCAAAGATATAAAGGTCTAGGAGAAATGAATCCAGAACAATTATGGGAGACAACAATGAATCCTGCGACTAGAATACTTATGAAGGTTGAACTTGCAGATGCAGCAAAAGCAGATCAAATATTTACTGTATTAATGGGTGATGAAGTACAACCAAGACGTGAGTTTATTGAACAAAATGCGCATACAGTAACAAATTTGGATATATAGGATACAATGTGGATAAGTTAAGAAGTGTAGGACAAGTCCAACACTTTTGTGAAAAAATAACGTATAGTATTTTTATATAAAGCAAAAAATATAGAATAAATGTTACTTAGAAACAAAGGAGGAAAAAATGCAGGTACCAAGCAATATATTTAGAGGATATGATATCAGAGGAATTTATCCAACAGAAGTGAATGCAGAAACAGCTCTTTTAATTGGAAAAGGTTTTGCTTCATTGATGAAAGAAAAAGGACAAACACAAATAATTCTTGGACATGATAATCGTAAGTCATATGATGAATTAGAAAAAGCGATAATAGAAGGTGTTACAAGTGCAGGATTAGATATAATTAGAATAGGATTTTGTGTTACACCTATGACATATTTTGCAAGAGAACTTCTTGGAATAAAACCTTCAATAATGATAACTGCCAGTCATAATCCAAAAGAATATAATGGATTTAAGATATGTGGATTAGGTGCTGGTTCAATATATGGTGAAGAAATTCAAAACTTAAGAAAATTTATAGAAAAAGGTGAATTTGCTACATCTGAAGTAAAAGGCAGAGTAATAGAAAAGTATATAAGAGAAGACTATGTGAATTATATCGTAAATAAAGTTAAATTGGGCAATAGAAAATTAAAGGTTGCAATAGATTGTGGAAGTGGAGTAGGATCTCTATTTGCAGAAGAAATTTTCACTAAATTAGGTGTTGAGATAGTACCTACATGCTGTATATCTGATGGGGATTTTCCAATACATCATCCAGATCCATCTCAAGAAGCAAATATGTTAGAATTTGAAAAATTTGTTGTTGAAAACAAGTGTGATATTGGTTTGGCTTTTGATGGAGATGCTGATAGAGTAATATGTTTTGATGAAAATGGAAAGATTCTTTTTGGGGATGAATTTATGGCTGTAATCTGGAGAGATTTAATAAAGAAGTATCCAGGTGCGAAAGCCATATTAGATGTTAAAAGTACACAGGCATTATATGAAGAAATAGAAAAATTAGGTGGAAAACCTGAGTTTTGCAAGGTTGGAAGCTCACTAATAAAAGCAGAGATAAGAAAAGAAAACTTGGTTTTTGCTGGAGAATATGCAGGACATATCTATTTTAATGATGAACATTATGGATATGATGATGCTATGTATGCAGGTGCAAGAATGTTAAGAATCTTATCTAATACAGATAAAAAGATGTCTGAATTATCATATGGATTACCAAAATATGAAAGCACACCTGAGGTGATTGTGAAAGTTACAGACGATACAAAACTTAGAATTGTTGAAGATGTAAAGAATGATTTAATCTCAGAGGGTTATAAAGTAATTGATATAGATGGTGCTAGAGCTATTATTGGAACTGGTTGGGGACTTGTAAGAGCTTCTAACACAGGGCCAAATCTAACTATAAAAGCTGAAGCAAAAACACTTGCAGAAGCAAATGAAATCTTAGAAAAAATTAAAGGTTTAATTGAAAAACATAGATAAAAAAACAAATTTTATTAATTAAAAAGGTACGCTTTTAAAAGCGTACCTTTTTAAAGTTCGAAAGGATTTTGGAAAATTAGATATCTTCGCAAATTTCCTTAGCTCGTTCACTAATGATAAATTTAAATAATTCCATAAATTCTGGAATTTCATTAAATTTTTCTTTATCATTTACATGAAAAACATCAGCAACTGTTTGTGCACCAGCAGCAATGTACTTTTTCACATATTTATCATTTGCAACATGCGGAACAGCATTTTGGATTGAAAGTCTTTTATCGTCAGAATACATTTTTACCATTAAGTCACATTCCATTTTGTCACAGCAATAGGCAAACTTAGCTTCCAACGTTTCGCCAGCATTAAATTCATCAATCAAACGAATAAACTTAGATTTTTTTTGCAAATTTTTGTATACGTCGTCTACAGCCACAATCCCCATTTTAAGTTTTTCTTCTGGAGAAATACCATCGCAGCAGGTAATATCGCCAATCTCAATTTCTTCAGTTTCATGAATTGCAAGCATTGTAAGAACTTTTTGAATGTCAATAGGAATGTCGAATTCAGAGTACATTGCAATGGCAAGTTGTTGAGCACCATATATGTGTTCAGCAATAGACTCTACTCTGCCATCTCTAGTGATTTGCCATTGTTTCCAACCAGATCTCTCACAATTCTTCAGAGTTACAGAGGAGAGGTAAAAGTCAACAACGTTCTGAAGTTTTTGTTTAAGTTCCATTATGCTTCCTCCTTTTCTAACAGTTGGTTAGAAAACATAAAAAAATTCAGGTTAACTAATATTAACACGTTTTTATAATAAAAACAAGTATATATTAAATAATTATTATAAAAGTTTACAATAATAATTAATATTAGATACAATCAAAATTTATTCTAAAATCATATAAAGAACTAATCCATATTAAAAATTATAATGTATATATTTTAAGTAATATTAAGCAAATATATTCATATACATTGTTTTATGGGGGGATGTGTATGTGGGTTATTGGAAAAAAAGATATTTATTTTGCTTTAAGTGTTGCGTTGATGTGCTTGCTTAGTATATTTGTGAGTGTTAAACAAAGTGAGAATGAATATTCGAAAAAAATAGAAAAAGTGTTTAGTAATACTACTTTAGAAGTAAATAAAAAGAATTATAAGATAATTGTTGATGCAGGACATGGGGAGCCAGATGGAGGAGCAGTAACGTCAGACGGGGTAAAAGAATCGACTTTAAATCTCCAAATTGCACAAAAATTAGAGGAATTTTTAATTGATGATGGCATGGAAGTTATAATGACAAGAGAAAATGAACAAAATATTGCTGATGCAGATAAACAAAATAAAATAAGAGAAATGAAAATATCAGACATAAATAATAGAATAAAAATTGCAAATGAAAGTGATGCAGATTTTTTGATTTCTATACATATGAATAAATATAGTGGACCTGATTGCAGGGGATGGCAGACTTTTTATAATAAAAATTCAGAAAATGGAAAAAAACTAGCTGAAGCAATTCAAGATGGAATAAAAGAGGTTGTAAAAACAGATAATAAACGAACAGCTTTAAAGATTGAAAATATAAAATTAATAGAAAAATCAAAAATACCAACAGTTATTGTTGAATGTGGATTTATATCAAACCCAGAAGAAAAAATACTTTTACAAAGTGAGGAATATCAAAAAAAATTAACAGAAGGTATAGTAAATGGGATAAAAAAATATATTGAGGAAATCGAAAAAAGTATAGATTAAAAACTATTATTTAGTTTTTTGATAGTTGCAATTTATATTTGTATATAGCCCTATATAATAGTATATTGTGCCAATAAAAAATTTAATATGGAATAAGATATATTACCGTGCATTTTTTGAATGTTGACAAGTTAAAATATTAAAAATAAAATAACAATATAAAAGATGATTAATGAAATTTAAGTAAAATTATAGAATTGTAAAGGAGGTTGTCATGGAAGAAATTGCAAGACAAGTTAGAAAAGATATTATATTTGAAATATATAATGCACAATCAGGTCATCCAGGAGGTGCGTTATCTTGTACAGATATATTAGTGGCAATTTATTTCAAGCTAATAAATGAAGGAGACAAAGTTATTTTATCAAAAGGTCATGCTTCAGCAGCATTATACGCTGTGTTGGCTGAAAAAAAATTCTTTGAAAGAGAAGAATTAAAAACATTTAGAAAATTAGAAAGTAGATTACAAGGGCATCCATCACTTCACAAAATTCCAGGTGTTGATGCACCAAGCGGTTCACTTGGACAGGGGCTATCTATTGCAAATGGGATAGCATTATCGTTTAAATTGGATAAAAAAGAAAATTACGTTTATTGCATCCTTGGTGATGGAGAAATAGAGGAAGGTCAGGTATGGGAAGCTGCAATGTCTTCAAGTCATTATAAATTAAATAATGTTATAGCGTTTCTAGATTATAATAAATTGCAAATAGATGGTAGTAATGATGAAGTAATGAAAGTGGCTCCAGTAAAAGAAAAATTTGAATCCTTTGGTTGGTATGTTCAAGAAATAGATGGACATAATTTCAAAGAAATAATTTCAGCTGTCGAAAATGCTAAAAAACAGGACAAACCAATAATGATAATTGCAAACACTATAAAAGGAAAAGGTGTTTCATTTATGGAAAACAATGTTTCTTGGCATGGTAAGGCACCTAATGATGAAGAATACAAAAGAGCAATGGAAGAATTGGAGGTGGACTAGCAATGAAAGCGACAAGAGAAAGTTATGGAGAAGCATTAGCAACGTTAGGAGAAAAATATAAAGACTTAGTTGTGTTAGATGCGGATTTGGCTAGTGCAACAAAGACATCTTTATTTAAAAATAAATTTCCAGAAAGATTTTTTGATATGGGAATTGCAGAACAAGACATGATGGGAACAGCAGCAGGACTTGCACTAGGTGGAAAAATACCTTTTGCAAGTACATTTGCAGTATTTGCATCTGGCAGGGCTTATGATCAAGTTAGAAATACAATATGCTATGGAAATTTAAATGTAAAAATTGGAGCAACACATGCAGGTATAACGGTTGGAGAAGACGGAGCTACACATCAGGCATTAGAAGATATTAGTTTAATGAGAAGTTTGCCTAATATGACTGTACTTTCACCTTCAGATGATAGACAAACCAAATGGATAATAGAAGAAGCAATAAAAAAAGAAGGACCGATGTATATAAGACTTACAAGACCTGCAACTGGAGAAATATATGGTGATGGCTTTGAATTTGAGTTTGGAAAAGCGATTCAGCATGGTGATGGAACAGATGCAGCAATAATTGCGACAGGAGTAACCGTTGCAGAAGCATTAATAGCACAGAGAGATTTGATTGGTGAAGGTATAAATGTTAGAGTAATAGACATGTATACTATAAAGCCAATAGATAGAGAAATTATAATAAAAGCCGCAAAAGAAACTAAAAAAATAATAACTGTAGAAGATCACAGCATAATTGGTGGACTGGGTACGGCTGTTTGTGAAGTACTTTGTGATGAGTACCCAACAAAAGTTACAAGAATGGGCATAAAAGACAGATTTGGTGAATCAGGTAAGTGGGATGAATTAATGCATCATTACAAAATAGATGTAGAAGCTATAAAAGAAGAAATAAGAAAGAATAATTAAAAAATTGAATTGTAAAAATTTATGCTAAATTTGTAGTTATAAATTAAATGGCAAAAAAGGGTAGAGACTTTATTTCTACCCTTTTTATTGATAAAATATTTGTAAATTTGTTAAATAAAAACTTTTGTATTATTCAAAGAATACTTTGTAAGCTCTATATGACATATAAACATCAAACTTACTTGAAACTTCGTATGGTGAATGCATTGAAAGTACAGGAGTTCCACAATCTATAACATTTAGTCCTTTATTAGCAAGGATATAGGCGATTGTTCCGCCGCCACCTTCATCAACTTTACCAAGTTCACTAATTTGAAATCTAACTTTGTTATCATCAAATAATTTTCTAAGGCTTGCAACGTATTCTGCATTTGCATCATTTGCACCAGATTTTCCACGAGCACCAGTATATTTATTTAGTCCAACACCCATGCCAAAGAAAGATGCGTTTCTCTTTTCAGAAGCACTAGCATAAATAGGATCAAAAGCCCCATCAACATCAGCAGATAACATTCTAGATAATGCAAGACACCTATTCATAACATTCATGTCTGTATCTTCTTTATGAAGACGTAACAATTCTCCTAAGAATGTTTCAAACATTCTAGATTCCATACCAGTATTACCAATACTTCCTATTTCTTCTTTATCAACAAGTAAGCATATAGCAGTTTTTTCTGGTTTTTCAGTTTCTAAAATAGCTTGTAAAGAAGTGTATGCACATACTCTATCATCTTGGCCATATCCACCAACCATACTTCTGTCAAAACCAATACTATTAGCTCTAAAAGCAGGAACGATTTCTAATTCTGCACTTATAAAGTCTTTTTCAACGATTCCATATTTTTCATTTAATATTTTCATAATGTTAAGCTTAACTTTTTCATTAACTTTATCGTCGTCAAAAGGAATACTTCCAATTAAAAGATTCAAATCTTCTCCTTCAATACCTTCTGAAAGTTTCTTTTCCATTTGTTTTCTTGCCATGTGAGGAAGTAAGTCGGTAATAACAAAAGTTGTATCATCACCTTCTTCACCAACGCAAACTTCCACATTTGTTCCATCTTTCAATGCCACAACACCATGTATAGCAAGAGGAATTGTAACCCATTGATATTTTTTTATTCCACCATAATAATGCGTTTTTAAATAAGCAAAATTTGTATCTTCATAAAGCGGATTTGGTTTTAAATCCAAACGTGGTGAATCAATATGTGCACCAACAACATTAAATCCATCTGCAATAGGATTAGAACCAATCACAGCTAAAAATATATTTTTATCGCGGTTTATGAAATATACTTTATCACCTGTTTTTAAAGTTTTAAATTTATCAAGTGATTTAAATCCTTTTTTCTCAGCAAGTGTAATTGCTTCTCTTACACATTCTCTTTCTGTTTTGCATGTATTTAAAAATTTAATATATCCATCACAAAACTTAATAATAGCTTTTTTTTCAGTTTCTGTAGCTTCTTCCCAGCCATTTTTATCATTACATAAAAGCCTGTCTTTAAGCTTTTGACCAACAGTTTTTGTTTCAGCCATAAAAAATACCTCCTTATATAATATTTTCCTTTATGAAAATATTATATACATATGAAAAAATATTATCAAGGAAAATGAAAATTTGTTTATAATTCAATATGTATAGAGTGGAATTTAAAATATAAATATTGTTTTGATAAGCGTTTTAGTTTATAATATTAGTATAGAAAAATATGTCAAAAAATTTAGATTTTTGAAAAAACAAAACTAGGAGAATTGATGTAGGAGGTGTACATATGAAAAAATTTTTAGCAATACTTTTATGCTTAATAATGCTTCTTAGTACAACATGCTTTGCGACAGGTTTTTCAGACTTAACATCAGAGCATTGGGCATATAAAAATGTAATAAATCTAGTGGAAAATGGGGTTATAAATGGATATCCTGATGGAACCTATAGACCAGAAAACGCAATAACAAGAGGAGAATTTTTTAAACTCATGATGACAGCGGCAGAGGGAGAGGAATTATTTATAATTCCTAATATGGCAGCTCAAAAATGGACAGATTCGTATATGCATTACGCTGAAAATGAAGGACTTATGATGGATGGAACATCAATTGAAAACGTGGATGATCCAATTACTAGATTAGAAATGGTTGTTGTATTATCTAAAACAGCTGCTAAAAAATATATAAGAAAACGCTTTTTTGATGGTGAACAAGACTCGTTACAAACAGTCACATTTAACGATATTTCAGAACTTAGTGAGGTAGAACAAATTTATATAAAGAATGCAACTGATCTTGGATTGATTAATGGATATACAGATGGAAGTTTTAAACCAAATGGATATATGACAAGAGCAGAAGTAGCAACAATTATATATAGATTCTTATCTATAAAGTAAGGAGGAGATTCATATGAATTTTGTTAATGAGAATAGAACAAGAATTATTTTACTATTAAGTATTATGATTATCTCCATACTTAGCTTTTCAAATATATGCTATGGAGACGAAAATGATAATCTGACAATAACTACAGAAAACTATAATGATGAAGTAGAGATGGCAAAAGAACTTGCTAAAACGATGAAAAATTCAGAAGTTTTTCAAAATCACAAAGATCATTATACGATAGATAGTCCTGCATATCAGCCAGAGCCACCTTTAGAGGCTGGAGAAAAAGTTAATACTGAAATAAAATATGATAAAATACCAACTATAAACAATGAAGAAGTAAACTTCGAAATTGAAGTAACATTAACGAGATCTGAACACTTGACAACAGAGGAGTTTTGTGAAAGACTGGCGGACAGTTGGAATCTGAGTACTAAAGAGACTTATATGGATATTGTTAATAATGATCCTCTCTTTAAGAATGGTGTTACATACGGATATTTTGCAGAAGATGGCAATACTATAACTATAAAGGCTACCATTGAGAATGGAAAAGTAATATTACATGTGCCATACAACTTTCCAGAAGGAATATATGCTGTTACTAGTATTTCGATAAATGGAAAAGAGTATACGATTGATAGATTTGATAGGGTTTATGCAAGAAATGGTGAAACTGATGATCTAACACCAACGTCACCAGATCCAGAACCAGATCCAGAACCAAATGAATCACACAGATGGGCAGATGTTAATATAAGTACAACAACCTATGAACATAAAGAACCTTCAAGAAACGGAAGCATAAGTAGCGATATATATAATGTCAGTGAAGCTATTCCAACAAGTGAAAATTTGAATTTTGCGGTAACTGCGGATGACTCTTTGTATAGTGTAACAGAAAGAAAATATGTTGGAACAGCAGGAGTTAAAGATATTACGTTAGTTGCAAATGCAACTTATATAGTACCATGTAATTGTACTAAAAAAGTATATGAAGAAGACGAAAATGGAAAAACTATTGTTAAGTATGTAGCAGTAAATCATAGGTGGGGTACACACACAAGATCAGTTTCAAAAACGGAGGAAGGATTTTCATATACGGCACCTGAAAAAATATTCTTTGATGTTCCAATATCAACAATGTATCCTATAAGTAATGCTACAATAAACGGTGCACCGGTTGACGGAAGTGTTTCTATTGGTCTTACAGGTGGACCTGTAGTAGGACCACAAACAATAAATGTAAAAAAACGTTTACCTAATGTAAGTAAGACTATGTCAAGTGGACGAGGTCCATTTAATTCGAGGGCTGAAGCAGAGGCTTCTTTAGACTCAACTATACAGAGTATAAAGAATTCTATAATAAGTGAATGTAATTCAGCAATAACACAAACAGGAAGATGTAATTATCAGTATAGAGGTTTAGTTGTTACAACAACGAGCACAAATAGCCATAAACCAGATATAGTAAAAACATCAAATGGCACAACTAAGATGATACCATCAACAAAAGCAAATGGTAATTATTCAACAAATGGTGTTGTAAATTACAGTGGGCTTCCTTTTGGTATGGGAGTTAACAGTGTGTTTGTTCACACTCCGGTAGTGAACAATGCAAGCATTACATATATAGAGCCATTTATAAATCAAAAAATTAATATTGATAATACAAGAACGTATTTACAACTAGATAAAAGCTTTACAATAACAATACCTAATGATGGTCAACATAGAAATTCAAAAGGTTATATGGCAAGATTATATAACTCATATCAAGCGGTAACAAAACTTATAACAAACTGGGGTAAAATTAAAGACGTACAATTATCTTTTGATGCATATTTGCATGAGGGAAATTCAAGAACCATGATAAAAGCGGGAACTTGGTTAAGTTCACTTGGAAAAGCAACAACGGAAGGTAAATATACATTTACTATACCAGTATGGGCACAAGAAGGAACGGGTACAATTAAAACAAGAGTTGTAGCTGAAAATGGTTCAATAAATTCTCTATCTCAGGAAGGTGCAAACCTTGATCCAAATAACTATATTGCAACAAAAGATATAAATGTTGAGATAGTTGGAAAGATTTATGATTTGAGAATTTCTTCAACAAATGATCCAGGATGGCAAAACATAAAGGGTCAAAATGGAAACTACATAACAGCAAATGAATTTGCATTTGGACAGCTTGGACAAAATGCGGTTAATGGATATAAATATGCACCAAAACTAGGTTACACGATAGCATTTGACTTTAAAACAAAAGGAATAAAGAGTAATAACGTAAATGTAAGTATACAACCAGAAGGTTTCTACTTCGTAAGTAAGAGCGGAGGAAAGGCAGAAAGAGTAGATTTATATTATAATACAACAAAACAAAAGTACATAAAGATAAGTACAGGAGACAAAACAAATATCCCTGTTATAACAAATTTAACAAGTTCATTCATGAAAGTTAGCAAACAAGAATTAATAGATTCAACAAGAATAATGAATAACAAATTAGGAGCAGGTTATAATTATTCAAGTAATGTTAATATTGGATATTTCCCAAGATTAAGCATGCCAGAAAACCTAAGATTATGTTATAACAACTTTACTGAATATGTTGGAAATGGATTATATAAGAAAAATGAAGCAGCTATCATAAGTGATGCAACAAACGGATTTGCATATAATACAAGATGGGGTATTTTAAAAGACTCAGCTAATGGAAAAGATGTAGTTTTGGGAGCTGTAGGACATTGGTATGCAGGATATAAACTTCCAGCATCAACAGTAGCAGTTCCACAAGGAAAAACATCTTCTGACATAATAAATAATCCAAATATAATAAAGAAAGATGGATATATATTAGTTAAATTCAATATAAGAACAAATTATAACCAATGGGAATACTTAGAGTATAAAGGACCAGAATCATTAAATGAAGGAAAAGCAGAATTAACACCAGAATGGCCAGGAAAAATTGTTTCTCCAGGAGTTACTCCATTAGAACCAACAACACCAACAAAATTGCCAAACGGTGAAAATGCAGATATTCCAGTAGGAATTGTTGGAATATTTGAAACAGATTATAGATCTTCAAATGATTATG
Source organism: bacterium (assembly GCA_963637565.1). Taxonomy (GTDB): domain Bacteria; phylum Bacillota; class Clostridia; order TANB77; family UBA1234; genus UBA1234. The sequence goes on along the minus strand of CAVHNT010000055.1, from coordinate 39,058 downwards.
AAACAGAAGGAACACACTAATATATATATGGGTAAAATTAATAAAAAAATGCAGGATTCAAGCAAAAGCTTGAATCCTCTTTTATGTTAGAAAACCCAAAAAACACTTGACTTTTAGGTATTATACCTATAATATAAAAATGTACGGAAATAAGCATTTGCAAGAAAATCTTGAAAGGCTTATTTAAAGATTGGAGGATATAATTTTATGGGTGAAGTAATCGTTATAACATCAGGAAAAGGTGGGGTTGGAAAAACAACAAGTGCGGCTAATATTGGAACAGCTTTAACAATGATGGGAAAAAGAGTAGCATTAGTTGACACAGATATAGGACTTAGAAATCTAGATGTTGTTATGGGCCTTGAAAATAGAATTGTATATGACATTGTTGACGTGGTTGAAGAAAATTGTAAATTAAAGCAAGCCTTAATAAAGGATAGGAGATATGAAGGTTTGTTTTTATTACCAGCTGCTCAAACACGCGATAAAAATGCTGTTAATGAAGAACAGATGAAGAAGATATGTGAAGAATTAAAATTGGAATTTGACTATGTAATTATAGATTGCCCAGCAGGAATAGAGCAAGGTTTTAAAAATGCTATTGCTGGTGCAGATAGAGCGTTAGTTGTTACAACTCCAGAAGTTTCTGCTGTTAGAGATGCAGATAGAATAGTTGGTTTGTTAGAATCAAGTAATCTACCAAAACCTCAACTAATATTAAATAGAATTAGAACAAAAATGGTTCAAAGAGGCCAAATGATGGATGCGGATGATATAGTAGAATTGCTATCAATTAAACTTATCGGTGCGATTCCTGATGATGAAAACGTTATAATTCAAACAAATAAAGGTGAGCCATCTGTAACAAACTCAAAATCTATGTCGGGTAAAGCTTATATGGAAACTGCAAAAAGAATATTGGGCGAACAAATAGAAATTACAATTCCTGGTAAAAATGAAGGTTTCTGGCAGAAGATGAAGACTGCTTTCGCTGGCAAATAGTTGTTAGTTTTATAATAAAATAAAAATTAGGAGGCGCCATAATGGAAATAAAAGAGTTTTTTGAGCCAGTACTAAATTTTATTAAAAACTTGCAGAAAAAAGATAAAGAACCTGCATCAAAACAAGCTGCAAAGGATAGATTAAAATTAGTGCTAATGCAAGACAGAGCAAGTGTGTCACCAGATTTCTTTGAGATGATGAAAAAAGAAATTATTGATGTAATAAAGAAATATATAGAAATTGATGAAGAAGCATTAGAAGTTGAAATCACAAGAGGATTGGAGTCTGGACTTGATGTTGAAGGACCAGCATTGTGTGCAAACATACCAATAAAAAATGTAAAACCTATTGCTCCAAAGAAAGAATCTGAAGATAATAAAGAAGAAAAAATAATGTCTGAAGAAGAAGCGGAACAAGCTGCAGAAAATATATTAAATAGCATAGAAAACATATCTTCAAAAAAAGAAGAAGAGATAGTTGTAGATGAGATTAAAGGTGAAGAAACTTTAGAAGAAAAAGAAGAACAGAATGAAGAAGTTTTAGAAAAAGAGGAAAAAGAAGAAAAGTCTAAAACTAAAATAAAAACCACAAAAGCAACAACAACAAGAAAAAAGTAACGTCAAAGAAGAAAAAACAAGAAAACTAAAACATTTTCGATTGAAAATTGCACACGGGAGATTCAGCTCGTGTGCAAATTTGTATATAGAGATAAGAGCCACAAAGGAGGAATAATGTTAAAAAAAATATTGAAAGCTTTGGATTATAGCATTATTATTTTTAGCTTGGCATTATTTATAATTGGAATAATTGCGTTATATAGTGCAAATGGAGGAGCAGAGGGCGACACAGCAGAAACAATGAAACAAATAGCTTGGATGGGCATTGGAATTGTGACAATGATAGTTATAATATTTATAGATTATGACATATTACGGAAAACTTTGGGTACCATTATATATTATTACAGTATTAGCACTCATAGCAGTACTCTTCACAAATCCAATAAATGGTGCAACAAGTTGGTTTAAAATTGGCCCTATAAGCATTCAGCCAAGTGAACTAGGAAAGATTACTTTAATTTTAGGACTAGGAAAAGTGATAGAACATTTCAAAAAGAAAAATACATTAAATAACCCTTTGGTGGTTTTAACAATACTTGCATTTATCGCAGTTCCAATACTACTTGTAATTAAACAACCAGACTATGGTACAGCAATGGTTTTACTTGCAATAACTGCAGCTATGCTTTTTACAGGAGGTATAAATTACAAATATATCATTGGAGCAGTGCTAATAACTGCAATTGCGATTCCATTGGCGTATAATTATGTATTGCCAATCCATGCCAAAAATAGAATTGATGTATTTTTAAATCCGCAATTAGATCCACAAGGTGCAGGATATAACATAATTCAAGCAAAATTAGCGGTTGGATCTGGACAACTTTGGGGAATGGGACTAATGGAAGGAAATCAGACACAGCTTGGGTATTTACCAATGAAAGTTACAGACTTTATATATGCAGTTATAGGAGAAGAAATGGGCTTTATCGTGTCGGCGTTGGTAGTAGTAATATTTGTACTTTTAATAATTAGAGGCTTTTATATAGCAAAAATGACGTCTGATTTGTTTGGAATGTTAGTAGCCACAGGAATATCAACAATGTACTTGGCACATTTTCTTGAAAACGTTGGAATGAATATAGGTTTGATGCCAATAACTGGTATACCACTTCCGTTTATAAGCTATGGTGGAAGCGCTATGCTTACTAATTTCATAGGGCTAGGTTTATTATTAAGTATAAATGGACATAGAACAAGAAAAATGTTTGAATAAAGAGGAGAATATAATTTGAATATAGGAAATGTTGAAATAAAAAACAATGTTTTTCTTGCACCAATGGCTGGAATAACAGATTTGGCATATAGATTAGTATGTAAAGAATTTGGTGCTGGGCTTGTTTATACAGAGATGATAAGTGCTAAGGGAATATATTATAATGATGAAAAAACAAAATTACTAACTCAAATAGACGAAAAAGAAAGACCTGTTGCAATACAAATATTTGGCTCTGATGCAAGTATAATGGCAGATGTGGCAAAAAAAATGAGTGAGAAAGCAGATATAATAGACATCAACATGGGATGTCCAGCTCCTAAGGTAGTAAAAAATGATGATGGAAGCAAATTGATGTTGAATCCGGCGTTGATAGACGAAATAACATACAAAGTAGTAAAAAGTTCAACTGTGCCGGTTACTGTGAAAATTAGAAAAGGATGGAATGACGAGAACGTAAATGCAGTTGAAATTGCAAAAATATTAGAAAAAAATGGTGTTTCTGCTGTTGCTGTGCACGGTAGAACAAGAGAACAATTTTATTCTGGAATTGCAGACTGGGATATTATCAAAAAAGTGAAAGAAAGTGTAAGTATTCCAGTAATAGGAAACGGTGATGTTATTGATATAGATAGTGCTAATAAGATGATAGAATATACTGGCTGTGATGCAGTAATGATTGGTAGAGCTGCATTAGGAAAGCCATGGATTTTTAAAGAAATTGTCGATCAAAATAAAATAGATATGAAACAAGAAGAATTGTATAAAATAATAAAAAAACATTACGACTTACTTTCTGAGTTAAAAGGAGAATACATTGCAGTTAGGGAAATGAGAAAGCATATAAGCTGGTATATAAAAGGTTTGCCATTAGCTACACAAATTAGAAATCAGATTAACATGCTTGAATCAAAAGATGAAGTACTTGAACTACTATATATGTACATAGTAAAAGGAGTTTAATAGTATAAATTAAAATTGAAGAATTATTTGATTTTCTGCTTTTTTTAATTTGTATGAAAAAAATTCCAGGTTCCTTGTGCTTAAAACATGCAATAAATTTGAAAAAAATGTTTTTTATTTTGAAAAAATATGCTATCATTTATATAAGAGTACGATAGGGGGGACCTGTTATGAATTTAAAGAAGAAAACAATATTTAAAATCATATTAATATCTATATTAATGATTATATTATCTGCTACACCGGCATTAGCGACAGTTACTGGTATATTAGGTGGAGATCCTGAACCTAATGGAGGAGAACTTTCTGATATAGGGAATAGTATATTAGGCTACATCGTATGGTTTGGTTGGGCTATTGCTGTAGGAATGATACTTGTTGTTGCTATAAAATATATGATGGCATCAGCAAATGAGAGAGCAGATTTAAAGAATGGTTCAATAAGGTATATAATAGGTGTGCTTTTGTTAGCTACGTTAATAACGGTGTTTAATGGAATTATGGGAATCTTTTCTGAATCTGGAGGCGGAGCTGGAGGAACCAATCAAACTACACAAGGTGGCGGTACGCAATATGGTGGGGGTGGTTCATCAAATGGAAGTAATTCTGGTGGCATCAAAAGTGATACTAAAAAGATTGTAGTTACAGCACCAACGCTAACAGGAGATAGTATCTATAATGGTAATGTTCAAAAAGCTCCATTGGGAAATATTGATAGCAGTAAAGTAAATATTAGTTATTATGAGGCTGATGGCAAAACACCATCAACGAATGAACTTACAAATGTTGGTGAAAAGAAAATTATAAAATTAACTTTAAAAGATCCAGAAAAGTATTCTTGGAGTGATGGCAGTACTGGTGAGAAGAATCTTACATGGGAAATAAGACCAATGGCACTAAAAGTTGAATGGCAAGATACAGATAGTTTTGAGTATGATGGAACGGATAAAGTACCAAAAGTAAAGAATACTAAAATAAGTGGAGTGAACGGAGACGTTATTGAATTGGCTGTAGAAGGTGGAAGAACGCAAGTTGGTACATATACAGCAAAAGCAGTAATGTCAAATGAAACAAAGTCAAAAGATTATTCTAAAAACTATGTTTTAGATAATGCAACAAAGAGTTTTACAATAACAAATAATGGTTAATATAAAAAATATAAAAGAAGGGCTTTCTATTCAAGAAAGTCCTTCTTTATACAATGAGAAAGAAAATTAATACATAAAAAAGTTGAAAATTTATTACTCTCCTATTGTATAAAAAATTAAATTTTCTCCTTTTCAGTAAAAAACTCTCGAGGGTTAAAAGATAAAAATGGAAGATTTCTATCTTTCTTGTAGAACTTTTAAACTAAACCGAAGCTTATACCTAAAGCTGAATTAACTTGCCCCATTACATTTTCATCAACTTGCCCTATCTTTTCCATAAGGCGAGATTTATCTATTGTGCGTATTTGTTCTGCTAATATTACAGAATCTTTCATGAGACCAAATTCTTTTGAATCTATATTTATATGAGTTGGAAGTCGACTTTTACTCGTTTGAGAAGTTATAGCAGCAGCTATTACAGTAGGACTATAGCGGTTTCCAACGTCGTTTTGTATTATAAGTACTGGTCTAATACCACCTTGTTCTGAACCTACAACAGGGCTTAAGTCAGCATAATACATGTCTCCTCTTTTTATAACCAAAATTCTCACTCCCAATAATAAATTCTAATTTAATTGTTTCCGCAAATCATAAGTTTTATTCAATATAGCTGTATCAAAATTAAAAATTATCTTAAGATAATACATACTATGCAAAAAAGTCGCTTTATGTTAAATAATGTAATAGTTATCGCGACATTATGTAAATTAAATTTGACGGATTATTGATTTTCAAGTAAAATTATGGTAAAATTATAAATGGAATTTGTATAAAAAGGAGCTATACTATGGAAGTTAAATTTTTAAATCAGCCAAAAGAAGTTAAGTTAGGAGAAATTTTAAATCAAAGATTGAAAGAAAAATTTGATGAAGTTTATGTTATTGCCGGATTAGTAAAAGACACAGGCATTGAAATTATTCAAGACGAGATTGAAAAAGCAATAAAACAAGGTACTAAAATTAATGTATTTATTGGAGTTGATAGAAAAAACACTTCTAAAGATATGATGCTTAAGTTACTTTCTATTGGGTGTAAATTAAATATTCATATTAATACGGATGAAAACAAGGTAGAGATGAGAGCTTTTGTTTTTGAAAAGAAAGATGGTAATTCATATATATATGTTACTGGTGCTAAGCTTTCAAGTGGAGGTCTTTTAGATAATGTTTCTATTGTCACAGAAATAAAATATGAAAAGGATGATAGAAAGATATTTGAAAGTGCAAAAAACAGTATATTGATGAGTACTGTAAATGAGTTTCACAGTATTGGTGAAGATGAAGTAATATTGCTTGCTGAAAAAGGTGACATTGTTGCAAGGATAACTGATAGAAAGATACCAAGAATTAGTGAGATGTATGGTAGCAAAGAAAACGTTATTGGTGAGCAAGTTTATGATGAGGGTGCTGCTAATAGTATAATCAATACAGATGATTATGAAGATGTTGATATAGATATAGATATAGACATGGGATTAGGCATGAGAGAAAATGTAATGCTTGAGACGGAAAAAGAGTTGAAAAAAGAAAAAAATGAGAAGGATGCTATGCTTAAGCGTTTAAGTAAAACTGAAAAAGACTTGGAAAAGCTGTATGGTAATACTAGTGAAAAATCAGAAGAAAAGAAAAAGCCAACAATATTGATGTCTAATGAAATAGATTATGCGAATATGAATACTTTTATGATAGAAACTAATAGTATTGCAGAAAAAGGTGGTGGAGCAGGAGAAATTAAAATTCCAAAATCTATAGCGGATAATTTGGTAGATTTCTTTGGTGGGTTTGATAGTTTTAAGTTGAACGAAGGAAATAAGTTAGTTGCAAATGTAAGATTTGATATAATTGATAATAAAGAAAATAAATTAAGAACAGATGGCATGGTGAAACTAATTTTAACAGATAAAGGGATTTCTATTTTATCAAAAGAGTTGGTGGCACTTAAACTTCTTGAGGGTGATATAATTAGGGTTATAAAAGAAAAGCAAGGAGAATTTAGGTGTGAGATAATAAGGAAAGATACAGAAGAGTATAATATATGGAGTTGTTATCTAGTTAATTCTATTAGAGGACAAAAAAGAAGATATGGAATAATTTAATTACGTTGTAAATACTTGGGTTTGCTTTAGACTCAAGTATTTTTTTGATTTAAACATTCTATTTAGCGTGTGGTGTTCAAAAGTAAAAGAAAAATTTCTTCTCCTAACCTAACCAAACCAAGCGAAGAAATTTTTCGTTTTTACTTTTGAATCTAAGAAGTAAAAAGAAATAATTTGTTTTCAAGCCAACCAAACCAAGCGAAGAAATTTTTCGTTTTTACTTTTGAATCTAAGAAGTAAAAAGAAATAATTTGTTTTCAAGCCAACCAAACCAAGCGAAGAAATTTTTCGTTTTTACTTTTGAATCTAAGAAGTAAAAAGAAATAATTTGTTTTCAAGCCAACCAAACCAAGCGAAGAAATTTTTCGTTTTTACTTTTGAATCTAAGAAGTAAAAAGAAATAATTTGTTTTCAAATCAACCAAAACTAAGCAATGAAAATTGTAAATTATATATGTGTCTGAATTGTAATAAAATGTCGCATGGATATTACGGAAATACTTGAAAACGCGTTTATATAAATATATAATTAGTAGCGTAAAGATTACAAAAGAAGAGGGGTTTTTAAATGAGTGAAAAAAGATTTTGGGTGTTTTTAATTTTTCTATTTTCAGGAATAATTTTAGGAGGACTTCTTGGTGAACTTGCAGCTAATGTTTCTTTTTTATCATGGCTAGCATATGGGAAAAGTTTTGGACTTACAGAACCACTTGTACTTGATATAAGTATATTACAAATTTCTTTTAAATTCTTAGTACAATTAAATGTTGCAAGTATTATAGGAATATTGATAGCTATTCTTGTTTACAGAAAGATTTAAATATATAGGGGGCAATTCTTTACAGAAAGGATTACACATGAAAATTAAGGATTTGCCTGAAATGGAAAAACCATATGAAAAACTTGAATGTTATGGTGCTACTAAATTATCTGATGCAGAACTTCTGGCTGTAATTATAAAGAGTGGAACGAAAAACAAAACATCAATCGAATTAGCACAGGAAGTTTTACTTTTGGATGATGAGAATGCAGGATTAAGTTTTTTAAATGATGTTTCTATAGATGATTTACAAAAGATAAAAGGTTTAGGTCGTGTTAAAGCGATTCAGTTGAAAGCTACAATTGAACTCGCTAAAAGAATATCTAAACCGTATAATATTTCAAAAAAATCGGTGACAACACCAGAAGAGGTTGCAAATATTTTAATGCCAGATATGAGAGATGCTTCTCAGGAGATTATGAAAGTAATTGTTTTAAATGTTAAAAATCAAATAGTGAAAATTTCTACGATTGGTATTGGAACAGCAAATGCAACGTTGATAGAGGCTAGAGATGTTTTTAAAGAACCAATAAGAATGAATTCTACTAGAATAATTGTTGCTCATAATCATCCAAGTGGTGATCCGACACCGAGTAAAAGTGATGTACTATTTTCGATTAAAATGAGGGATGCAGGTAAATTGATTGGTATAGAATTACTAGATCACATTGTTATAGGAAATGGTATGTTTTGTAGCTTAAAAAGGATGAATAAGTTTTAGGAGGTTGAAGTAAATGGGTTTTTTTGCGAAAGATATAGGAATTGATCTTGGCACTGCCAACACATTAGTACATTTAAAAGGAAAGGGAATTATAATTAGAGAACCATCAGTTGTTGCAATGAATAAATATACTGGTGAAGTTGTAGCTGTTGGAACAGAGGCAAAAGAAATGCTTGGAAGAACTCCTGAAAACTTGAATGCTGTTAGACCACTTAAGGATGGTGTAATTGCGGATTTTACAGCAACAAAGATGATGTTAAAATACCTTGTTGATAAGGCTTGTAAGAGATATGTAATAGCAAGACCAAGAGTTGTTGTTTGTGTTCCTACTGGGGTTACAGAGGTTGAAGAAAGGGCTGTTGAAGAAGCAACTTTAAATGCTGGTGCTAGAGAAGCGTACTTAATGGAGGAACCTATTGCGGCTGCTATTGGTGCAGGTCTTAAGATTAGTGATCCTAGTGGAACTATGATTGTTGACATTGGCGGTGGTACAAGTGAGATTTGTGTAATTTCTCTTGGTGGAATAGTAACAAGTAGATCACTTAGAATCGCTGGTGATGAACTAAATGAAGCTATAGTTGATTATGTTAAAAAGAAATTTAATGTTGCAATAGGTGAAACTACTGCAGAAGAAATAAAAGTAAACATAGGTTGTGCATACCCTTCAATGACTACAGAAGAGATGGATGTTAAAGGAAGAGATTTTTCAACTGGGTTGCCAAAAACTATTACTGTTAATTCAATTCAGATTGAAGAAGCAATGAAAGAAGTAATAATGCAGATTATAGATGCAATAAAAATGACATTGGAAAAAACACCACCAGAATTATCAGCAGACATAATGGTAAATGGTATTACTTTATCAGGTGGTGGTGCTTTGATTAAGAATTTTGATAGATTGTTGGCTTTAGAAACAGGTATTCCAGTAAATATAGCAAATAACCCACTTGATTGCGTAGTAAAGGGTGCTGGTAAGGTTTTAGATGATTTAGATTCTTTAAAGAGTGTTTTGATAAATTCAAAAAAGAGAAGATAAACGGAAGGAGAATATAAGAGTGCGAGAGAATTGGCTAAAGAATATTTTTAAAATAATTTTTGTAATAGCTTTGTTTTCATGTATTGCAATTACAAATGGAAAAACACGACAAGTAACTCTTATAGAAAGTTTATTGAATGATATTATTATATTACCTCAAAGAGCATATAACCACTTGAAAGAATATGTAATAGGAAATAACGAACTCTTTTCAAATATTGATGAATTAAAAAAAGAAAATTCAGAACTTAAAGAAAAAGTCAAATCTTTAGAGGAAAAAGTTATAACGTATGAAGAAGTTTATGCGGAAAATAAATTGTTAAAAAGTCATGCAAATTTATCTAATAAGTATCCAGATTATAATGTTGTTGTGGCAGATATTATATCAAAATCTAACACTAATTGGGAAGCTATATATGTTGTAAACAAAGGCTCTAATGATGGAGTAAAACCAGGTATGACTGTTATAGCAGAAGCTGGTCTGTTTGGATATGTTGAAACAGTTACAAAGAATACAGCAAAAATAATATCTGTATTGGATGCGGGTAACTCTGTAAGTGCTAGAATTACTCGAACAAGAGATGAAGTTGTTTGCAAAGGTAGCATATCATTACTAGAAAAGCAACAACTAAAAGTTATAAATATTCCATCTGGAACAGTGCTAGTTGAAGGAGACAAACTCGAAACTTCTGGAATGGGTGGTATATATCCAAAAGGAATAGGCATAGGAAAAGTAATAGAAGTTGTAAATAAAAAAAATCCTATTGAAAACGAGGCTGTTTTGCAGATGTATGTTGATTTTGATAAGGTTGAAACACTTGCTATTATAATAACAGATGATGCTGATAATAACGTTGAATAAAGGAGATAAAAGTGGAGAAGAAAATTCTTATAGGAATTATGGTCTTTATTTTAATATGGATATGTTTAGGTTTGCAAGTTACATTCTTTAATGAAATCAAGCTTTTTGGTACAGCTGCCAATATAGGAATTGTTTTGGTTGTTGGCATAGGGCTTAGTTCTGGAAAACTTCCAGGAATATTAACTGGTGGAGTATATGGTGCTCTGACAGATATAATGTATGGAAAAGCTTTTGGAATATACTTTTTAATGTACATGCTTGTTGGATTTGCAAGTGGTGAATTTAGTAAAGGTTTTTCAAAAGAAAACAAACTTTCAATGGTCTATATGGTGGCTGCATTGACTGCAATAATGGAAATATTGGTTTATTTAATTTTCATCTTGATTTATGGATATGAATTTGAACCATTTTCAGCAATTTACATAATTTCAAAAGAAACATTGTATAATATGATACTTGCAAGAATACTATTTAAGCCATTAAGTGGACTTGGAGAAATAATAAATAAAAGTAAAAATAGTTATTACTTATTATAAGAAAGGAGTGGATAATGTATAACAACGTTGGAACTAGATTTAATATACTAATGATTATTGTTTGTATAATTGGTATTGTGTTTGTATGTCAATTATTCAATTTACAAATAGTAAATGGTGAGAGTTATAGGCAACAATCCGAGAATCGACTTGTTAGAGAAATAAAGATTACTGCTCCTAGAGGTGAAATATACGATAGATATGGAAAGCTTTTGGTAACAAGTGTTACGGGGTATAATGTTAATTTGTATTATACCAAAATATCTAAAGTTGAATTGAACGAAGTTCTTTTAAAGTTAGCTAATATTTTAGTAAAAAATAATGATACATATAGTAACAATTTTCCAATAGATTTTGAAACTATGGCATTTAAAAAAAGTGATGAGAGTGCAAAAAATTGGAAACTTAGCAATAAAATAAGTGGAGATGCTAGTGTTGAAGAAGTTATTGAGTTTTATAAGAAAAAGTATGAAATACAATATGAAGATATAAATGATGTGAAAAAAGTAATAGCACTACGATATGAAATTGTAACGAAAGGATATTCTAGTTTTAAAAGTGTAGTACTTGCAAAGAAAATATCAAATGAAAGTATGTTGGAAATAGAAGAAAGAGGAAACGAACTTTCCGGAATAGTAGTTACAACATATCCAATAAGAAAATATCTTACACAAAATGTAGCTTCACATATAATAGGATATATTGGAAGAATAGGAAGTAATGAATACAAAAAGAAAAAAGATCTTGGATACAATCAAAATGACATGATTGGAAAAAGTGGAGTAGAAGCGACTTTTGAAGAGTTCTTAAGAGGAAAAGATGGAGTACTTAGATTGGAGATGGACTCTGAAGGACGAGTTACAGATAAAGAAGAAACTGTTGAAAGTGAAATGGGAAGCAGTGTAATATTAACAATTGATTTAGATTTGCAAACAAAAGCCGAAGAAGTTTTAGAAAAATATATTAAAAAGATTCAGACAGGTGGATTTGCAGAAAAATGTGAAGATGCAAAGGCTGGTGCACTTGTTGTTTTAGATGTAAAGACATCGGAGGTTTTGGCACTTGCTAGTTATCCTGAATATAATCCAGATGAATTTACAGATGGAATTAGTGCTAGCGAATATAAAAAATATTTTGAAAACAGTGATATGCCAATGTTTAATAGGGCAATTCAAGGAACTTATTCACCTGGTTCAACTTTCAAAATGGTGACAACGATTGCAGCGATAGAGTCAGGTACGATTGGAATACGAGAACAAATATTAACAAAAGGTGTATATGACAAAGGGCACAAGCCAGCATGTTGGATATGGAAAGGTTATAAAACAACCCACGGCTTAGTTGATGCAGAAAAGGCACTTAAGGTTTCATGTAACTACTACTTCTATGATGTAAGCTATAGAATGGGAATCGATACATTATCTAGATATGCAAGTTTATTTGGCCTTGGAACGAGAACTGGAATAGAATTGCCAGGAGAAGTGTCTGGCACATTAGCTTCAAGAGAATACATACAAAAGTTGAATGAAAAAGATGGCGGCAAAAGGCAATGGATGATAGCAGATACATTATCAGCAGGTATAGGTCAATCATATAATAGTTTTACTCCTATTCAAATGGCATATTATATTGCAACTCTTGCAAACGGAGGAGTAAAAAATGACTTGACTATATTAAGAGATGTTGTAGATTCAAGTGGAAAAGATGTTTCAAATGATGATGTTAATGCTATAGTAGATAAAAAAATTGACAAACCAGATATAAATCTTGGAGATTTGGGAATTTCGAAAGAAACAATTAATACTATATTTGAAGGAATGAGATCTGTTACAGGTGAAACTGGCGGAACAGCATATAGCACTTTTAAGTCATTTCCAATAGAAGTTGCTGGAAAAACAGGAACAGCTACAGCAAGTAGTGGTTCTGATCATGCTTGGTTTGTTGGATTTGCTCCCTATAATGATCCTGAAATTGCAGTTGTTTGTGTTATTGAACATGGTGGACATGGTGCATATACAGCTCCTGCAGTTAAAGAGGTAATGGAAGAGTACTTTGGATATGACAACAAAGATATAAAAGAAGATATGCAATTAAGATCAATAGATGAAGTTTTAATTAATAATTAAGTGAAGGGAAATGATAAATATGAATACAGAAGTATTTTTTGAAAATAAAAATGACAAACTTGTAATAAAATTAAACAAAGATGTGAGTTATATGGAAATAAAAGAAAAGCTACAAAAGATACTTGCTGCGTCGGATAATGTTTTTGAAAATGTTAAACCACCAATAATAGTAACTGGAAAAAGACTGTTAGATGGAGAAGAAACAGAGATTGAAAATATGATAAAAGAAAAAACAGATCTTGAAGTAAAAATAGAAAGACCAAAACAAATGGGGCTAGCAACAATAAATAATATCTTTACTAAAGATACAACAATAACACCAACAAAAGTTGTAAAAGGAATGTTAAGATCAGGAAGAAGAATCGACTTTGAAGGAAGCATTGTTGTACTTGGAGATGTGAATTCTGGAGCAGAGATAATTGCAGAAGGGAATGTTATAATACTAGGCAAACTAAGAGGATTTGCACATGCTGGTGCAAAAGGAAATAGAAGTGCCTTTATTGCAGCCATGGAAATAAATCCTACTCAATTAAGAATTGCAGATATCATAATGAAATCAGAAGTTGAAAAAATAGATAATGCTGAAGGATATGAATTAGCGAAAATAGACATGGGCGAAATTAAGATATATAAATAAATTTAAAAAATTTTTTTAAAAATGAATATATATAATTTTTCTGTACACAATATTAGTATCGGATCAATATTAGTTGAGTTAAGAGTGACTTTAGAGCATGAACAGTGTTTTAATTTTATTCGAGCAAAGGCTAGTATGAGTTTAAGAAAAACTTAGATTTGTATTAGACCGGAGTTAAGAGTGTATTATGTGTGAAGTTAGCTATAATTTAACGTGAACTTATTTTTGTGTTGTATGGTTGATTAATATGTAATATATTTGAACGAAGATCTTTTTTAGGTGTCGAAAAGTAGAAGAATTTTAATTTAGTTACTCATGAAGTGGGTAACTAAAGAAAAAAATATTCTATATAAGTGCTAGTGTAAACCTCCTTATGTTGGAGAGGTACATTTGCTAAGATGCTTTGATAGGTCGAGCAAAGATTATCCATCGTGATGGAATGTTTTGCATTGTCGAAAGACAATGCGAGATGTGTATTTATGATGTATAGTCGGCGTTAAGATTAATATGTGGTTCGTTGCAATTCCTGATGGGCTAAAATCCCACAGGAATTTTTTTGTGTAATAGGAAAGTAAGTTAATGCATAAAGGGTTTGCAGGTTTCTTAATAAAAAAAGCGTGAATTAAACAATGTTATTCACGCATTTTTTACTACATTTTTTTCATTTCCTCTAAACAAGATTTGCATACATTCTTATCTTTGTAAGTAACGACATCTTCAGATTCTCCGCAAAATAGACAAGTTGGTTCATATTTTTTTAGAACAATTGAAGAGTTATCAACGTAAATCTCAATTGAATCTTTTATATCAATATTAAGAGTTCTTCTTAATTCTATTGGTAAAACAATTCTTCCTAATTCATCTACTTTTCTAACAATACCTGTTGATTTCATTTGAAATACCCCCTTACTAAATTTGATGAAGATAATATATCACGTTTGATGAAAAACGTCAATAGAAAAAAGTAAAAAAGTGGAAAAAAGTGTAAGAAAGTGTAAGTTTGAAATGGAAATAAAAAGAATCTTAATACGAAGAATTTAATATATATTTATAAAATGATATTAAATAAATACTCTGTGAGGAGAGATGAAGTATGAATAAAATATGGCCGTGGTTAATGATTATATCATTAGTAATAGGAATGATCAATGGAAAAGTTGAAGAGATGACAACAGGCTTGTTTGAGTCTGTAAAAAATACTATAGAAACATGTATAAATATATTTGGAATTATAAGTTTATGGTGTGGTTTGATGAATATAGCAGATAATTCAAAACTGATAGAAAAAACACAAAAGCTGGTACATCCACTTTTAAAACTTTTATTTCCAGAAATTCCAAAAGATAGTAAAGCTATTGGACACATAGCAATGAATATGACTGCCAATATAATTGGTTTAGGAAATGTGGCAACACCAATAGGACTAAAAGCAATGGAAGAATTACAAAAAATTAATCCAAAAAAAGATACTTTAAGCAAATCAATGTTAATGTTTTTGGTTTTAAATATGTCATCTATCCAACTAATACCAACAACTGTAATTGCACTAAGAGCATCTGCTGGTTCGAAAAATCCCGCAGAAGTGGTTATACCAATAGCAATTGCTAGTTTTACAGCAGTTACAGTAGGTGTAATTATAGTTAAATTTGTAAAGAATGCTAGAGTAAAGTAAAAGATACTTAAGAAAGGAAAAAATATATGAAAATAATTGAATACATATCTTACGCAATAATTCCATTTATAATATTATCAATACTGCTGTTTGGCGAAAGAAGAAAGATATCTACATATGATTGCTTTATTGAAGGGGCGAAGGAAGGTTTTAGTGTAATAACCAAAATGTTTCCAACAATGTTGGCTGTAGTAATAGCGATTAATTTATTTAGAAATTCTGGTGCAATGAATTTGTTTGTAAAATTATTAGAACCAATAGTTTCGATATTTAAAGTTCCAACAGAAGTTTTACCAATTGGGTTAATGAGAAGTGTTTCAGGTGGTGGTGCCCTTGCAATTTTGACAGATATATTGAAAGTAAATGGCCCTGACAGTTTAGTTGGGAAAATTGCTTCAACCATAATGGGTGCAAGCGATACAACCTTATATGTATTAGCGATATATACAGCCACATTTGGAATAAAAAAGACGAAAGGAGCTTTATTGATTGGTTTATTTTGTGACATAGTTGCTTTTATAATGGCGGTTGTGATTTGGAATGTAATTGAATGACAAGACGGTACATTCTATGAAGAAAAAATAAAATGTAAGTAAAAAATTATTAACCCAAAATATTGATTTAAAGCATAATTTCTTTGGCAATTGTCGAAAGATGTCAAAATCACTGAATCGTTTTTGTTGACTTTTTGAAAAAAACTAACTAGAATGAGCTCATAAAAACAAAAAAACAAGGACGTGAAAGTCATGATAAACATACTACTATATATTTTGTTTTTTATTTTATCATATTTGTTAGCAAACAAAATTATTATTTTCTTAAAATCAGATAAATACAAAAAGCGAAATAACTTAAGTTATGTAACAAAAGACTATTCTCTAAAAAAACTTTTTTCAAAATTTAATTTTTTAAAAACCAAGGAAGATTTTTTATCAAAGCAAGGATACCCATTAAAATTAAATGCAATTTCATATTATGTTTTAAAAGTATCATTAGGACTTTTATTATTTTTGGCGGGAAGTATTAACTACCATTCGATTTTTATTGCAATAATATTCTTTATTATTGGATATATTTTTATAGATATTTACATTTTAGCAAATAAAAAGACGCGCGATAGTGAAATATGTGTGGACTTGTTAAATCTTATAAATTCAATTTGTTTGCAATTATCTGCTCATTTAACCTTAAAAGATTCTTTAAAGAGGCAATTTGAAAATTGTAAAAACAAAGATTTCAAAAGAGCCATTCTAGAATTTTCAATGAAATATGAATTATCAGAACTAAATATTGATATAGCTCTTGATGAATTGAAGAACAAGTTTGATATTCTCGAAATCAACATGTTTTGCAATTCTTTAAAAGAGTACAACAAAGTAGGAGACATTATTGAAATATTAGAAAATCTTTCTAATATGTTAAAAGTTAAATATATAGAAAAAATTAAAGAGGCAACACGAGTCAAAGTTTTATATATAACATTTGGAGTAATTGTTGCACTAGGCAATATTGTTTTACTTACGTTTTATCCTTTGTTTACTTCAATAGGACAAGGATTTAATACAATTTTTAATTAAAATAAGGAGATGTTTTTATGAAAAAACTAAAAGAAAAATTAAAAGAACAAAGGGGATCTGAAATATTGCAAGTTATACTTATTGCAG
Organism: bacterium; assembly: GCA_963637565.1. Lineage (GTDB taxonomy): Bacteria > Bacillota > Clostridia > TANB77 > UBA1234 > UBA1234. The sequence goes on along the minus strand of CAVHNT010000055.1, from coordinate 21,941 downwards.
GAATATTATTAGTAATAGTAATAACAGTTTTCTATCCGCAAATGGAGGGATTGTTTAATAACATGATGACAACGATATCTACATGGTTTGAACGCACTGGAAGTGCACCATTTACTGTTTAAAGTTTGGAGGAAAATATGAAAAATAAAATAACATTGCTTGGTTTTACTGCATTGATAACATTGATAATTTTCTTTATCTCAACATACATTCAAAAGCAAATGATAGATTATGAACCAACAATATCATGCCTTGCTTTTAAAGAAAATGTTGAATCAAATGAAAAAATAACACAAGATATGTTTGAAAAAGTAAATATGCCAATTTCTTATTTGGCTACAACAAAAATAGTACAAGACTTTTCTGAGATTGATGGGCTATATTTAAAAGACAAAGCATATAAAGGTCAAATAGCAATAAGAGAACAACTTGACACAAAGGAGAATTTGGCAATATATGAAGTGGAACCTGGAAAAGAAAAAGTTGCAATAAAAATTCAAAGTGCAGAACACGGAATGTCATATTCTATAAAAGAAAATTCATTGATTAATGTATATGCAACTTTAAAAAACGAATATGCAAATACATTTTTGACAGAGAACGAAAGGCTAACACTTGGTGATGAATATGATGGATATACAATAATAAAAATATTAAATAAAACTAAGGTACTTGGATCATTTAATAGTGACGGAATAGAAGTTGAAACCCCTGATGATGGTAATATAGATACCGTGCTAGTTGCAATAACTCATGATGAAGCAAAACAAATAAATCTTTTAAGAGAAATAGCAGTATTTAACATTACAGGTGCTACAAAAGAGGTGGAGAATGAAAATATACTTTATTGATATAAAAGAAAGATATTTAAAGTTAAAAGATAAGCTAATATCGGCAGGAATAGAAAATATTGAAGTAAAAGATTCTTACAGTTTTAGATGCACAAAAAACGATTTTGTAATTCTGCCTGAGTATATTGAGAATGCTTTTGAAAATGAATTATTGAAAAAATATAATAATTTAATAATCATAACAGACAAGAGTGATGAAAACACAATTTGGAAACTTGTAAATGAATATAAAACTAAAGATATAATATCGAGAAAATGTGATGATGAATATATAAGCAAAAGAATTTCGAGTGTAATTTTGTAGAATGGAGAATATATGAGAAAAAAATATATTGTTGCAATAATAATGTTTACATTATTTTCAAAAATCGTGTTTGCAAATAGTACACAACTTATAGATATTGAGAAGCATTGGGCAAAAGAAATAATCGAAAAAGCCATTCAAAATGATGTAATAAATGGGTACAACGATAATACTTTTAGACCAGATAATAGTGTAACAATTGTAGAGTTTTTGAAAATGATAATTAGTATTAAAAACTATAAGTTAGAAAGAGTTGGAAACAACGTGTGGCCAGATTTTTATATAGAAACAGCAAAGAAAAATAACTTAATAACAAATGAATATTCAGACTATAACGATTTATTAACAAGGTATGATGCTATTAATATAATATCAAATATTATGGATTTAAATAATGTAAGTAAGAGTAATATTCAATTTAAAGATTTAAAAAGGGAGTATAAAACAAATGTGCTAAAACTTGTAAAACTTAATATTGTAAATGGGTATTCTGATAAAACGTTTAGAGGAGAGAACACCATAACACGAGCTGAAGCAGTGACTATATTAAGTAGAATGATTGATGCTCAAAACAAAAATAGTATTTATAAAACATATGCACCTCAAAAAAGAGTTGATTTATCAAATTATAAAACTTCTGACAATAGTATGGAGCCAAATTATGAAATCAAAAATAATAAGATTTTTATTTACGATAACGGAAAATATTCTAATAGTCAAGGATACAAATTAAATAATAATATCATAAATGTTTCAAAAGTAGTGCAAGAAATAGAATCACTTATAAGAGATAATACATATACCGAGGTAATTTATTCACCATCTAAATGTACTATTAATCAACTAAGGGTTTCTCATGGTGAAAATAAAAAAGAGATAGAAAATGGTGGAGCAGATTTTGTTTTTACATACTATGAAAACATGTTATATAAATTAGCTGAATCATCTGGAAAAAATGAATTTAATAATGATTGTTATTTGAAAATTGAATTGATAAAAATGTGGCGAGATTATTCGGATTATTTAAATAAAAAATATATAGATGAGTACAAGAAAGAAACCTTATTAAGGATCTTTGAAATAGAATTTGGATACCAGCAAGCGGAAGATATACTTGAATATATGATAGAAAAAAATATTAATTATGTTTCAAATGTTGGCAGAGATAAAGAATATGCAGAAGTAAAACAGTACGGAAAATATATAATTTGTTTTTACCAAAAAGAATATGAACATCCTGTATTTTATATTTCCAAACTTTAAAACAAAACGATAGTTTGTTTGAAGTAATGTTTATTCCATAGATTGTCTATCTGTGAAATTTAATTGTACTTCCAAAAGAAGATGTTCCCCAAAGCATCTTCTTTAGAAGAAGTATTTGAAAGGTAGGTATAATGAAAAAAATTATAACTTTATTTTTAGTAATAATAAGTGTAGTTCCAAGTTGTATATACGCATATTCAAGTGGATTTGAATATATGATAGATGCAATTCAAATAAAAAGTATTAATGTAAATGGAATGAAGCTGAATGAAGAAATATACGAAAAATATAATATGTTTGTATATGGTTCTCCACTAAATGTTAGTAGTCAGAAACAGAAATGGAAGACAACTAAGAATGGAAATTGGACATTAAATGGAGGAGCGTGGCGAGGAAGTGGAACAAGAGGAGAATATTGGATATTGGGTGAAGACTATACAGGAAAGTTAGTACATAATGAAATATATCCAGATGACTATAATTCGGGAACATCTCCGCTGAATTGGAATTACAGAGAAATAAAAGATGCATTAGAGTCATGGAATGATATGACGAAGTATCAATATGGTATCCAACGAGATTATATGTTGAACAGCAAACTTTCAAGATTCGGAATTGAATATGATTTAACGCCATTAAACATTGGATTAAATAAGGCAAGAGTTGAAAGCTATGCAACATGGAAAAGTGCTGGAAGTATATATACAGAAAAACCTGGAGATGGAAATGTTTATTGGGTTGCTACATTCTCAATAAAACCAATGGCAGCAGATGCAAAATTATATAGCACAATAACATTGCCAAATGGAAATGATTATGTAGTAAAAAAAGACGAAAATATGATAGAAATTCCATTAAGCTTTGGAGCTTTTGTTGAAGGATTAAATGAATATGCAAAGCCAGAGCATATAAAGATTATAGAGTCACAGTTAAAAGTAAATGGTATAAATAAAAATTTAATTAGTGAAAATAGAAAGACCAATATTTCAAAAGATGATGTAATAATAGTAAATAGAAAAGATTACAATTCTGATGAAATAATAATTGAACTTGAATGTAATTCTTTTTTATCAACGTACTTTGTATCGGATCCAACTATGTATGCGACTACCAAGAAATATATTAAAGTGAGATTTGAAAACGAAAAAATAGAAAATCCAATAATAAAAAATGACAAAGAAGCACCAAAAATATATTCATGTTCAATAAAAAGAGTTTCAACAGATTCGTATGGTAGAGAACAATTAGTTGATTTGTATCAAACAAAAGACGGGAAAAGAAATTTTGTCTGTGCAGGTCAGGTTATAAAGATAGAAGTAGAAACTTCAGAAGATGCTAGTGGTGTATATTTTAACTTTGCTGGTGGAACTTCTATAAAGACGTTGGATGATATTACAAAAAGATTTGAATGGGATGAGCCAAGAGAAAGAAAGCAAAAAACAAGATATTCTAGTTTGAAAGCTTTAAATAATGCGTATAAATTTCCAAAAGAACTTTCATCAAAAATAAGAAATGGCAGAAATATTTATACAACGACATATGTTATTCCATACGGCACTACTCAGACTTTACACTCATGGAATTCATTAAGAGACATTTCAAAAGACGGATTTAAAATAGATGAATCAAAACTATTTACTAGAAAATCAAGTGCATATACGGTTGTGCTTACAGCATATTCTTCAGATGGAAAGAGAACAAAAACATATTCGCTTGATGTGGCAGACAGATGGGATGAGTTGTACAATAGAGACATTTCAAAATATATTAAGTAAGGAATAGAAATATGAATAGTAAAGGAAATGTTATAATGATAGGAACAATATTTATTGCTATAACGTTGGTTGTTTTTACATTTATTATTGCAATATTCATGAGTCATATAAATAGTGTGTTATATAGTGTTAAGCTGGATATGTATTCTATGAACAAATCAGCAATTATAGCAGTAAATAAAAACATTACAAATACAGATAATTTTTCATATAACAAAGAAGCATACAAAGAGGAGTTCCTAAAATTATTAAAAAACAATTATGAGTTGAATGATAATTTTTCAAATGATAAAAAATTAATAACTCATATTGATGTTGAAGAATACGACGTCTATAGAAAAGATAAGAAAGATACTTTTACTAAAAAAAGATCAAGTAACAGAGTTATACATACGGTATTAAAAGTAAAAGTTAGGCCAATTATATTAAAAGAATTTTTAGAAGATATTTTTGTGTTTACAATACATGAAGATGTAAATTTAAATATGGTTACTGAATATTAAGATAAAAGGTGAAAATATGAAAAATAATAAAGGAAGTGCAATATTAACAACCCCAATTATAATATCAATAGGAATATCAATTGTGTCAATATTGGTGGTTATGTCTATAAAGATATTGATGCCATACATTTGGTACGAAAGACTTTCAAGTACATGTATAAAGTATGTGTTTATAATGGAAGAGTATGGGTATCTTACAAAAAAAGAAATGAATACATTAAAAAAAGAATTAAAAAATCAAGGCTTTGATGAAGACAAGCTTAAAATCTCATATACATCAAGTAGAGTGGAATATGGAAAACCAATATATATTAGACTGGGATATGAATATGATATAGATCTACCATTGATAGGAAACAAAAAAATACCAATGGTAATAGAAAGAAATTCTGTTAGTAAAAGATAGATTACCAATGGTATTTTTCATTATTCATTATTTTAAAAGCTCTAAAAATTTGTTCTGAAAGAAATAATCTAATAAGTTGATGTGGAAATGTTAATTTTGAAAAGGATAAAATCATATTACTGTTAGCAACTAATTCTTTATCAAGTCCAGTAGTTCCACCTATTACAAAGGCTATTGTACTAAAACCTTTTAATGTAATATCTTGTATTTTATCTGATAGTTCTTCAGAAGTAAGTTGCTTTCCGTACTGATCAAGAGAAATTACAAAATCAGTAGGATGAATTTTTGATTTTATTTTATTTGCTTCTATTTTTTTAATATTCAAAATATCTTTTTCAGATGGATTACTTGGAACAGACTCATCTGCAAGTTCAACAATTTCAATATTAGCATATTTTGTTATTCTTTTCTTATACTCGTCAATTAGAGTTGCAAGAGATTGTTCCTTAATTTTTCCTAAGCAAATTATTCTAATATTCATACTTCAAAATCCTCTTTTCTAAACTAATTCAGTAATTTCGTCTATAGTATCTCTGCCGGCAATTGATAGTTCAAAAGGAGTGTTGATATTTGAACTGTTTAGTTCATTTAACACAGTTCGATAAGCAAGTTCTGGAAAATTGTTTTCTTTGCTTAAATGACCTAAGATAAATTTTGTAACTCCATTTTCATATAGCCTTTTAACAAGCTTTCCAGTGGTTTCGTTCGATAAATGACCAACATCACTTGAAATTCTTTTCTTTAAAAAATAAGGATAAGGACCACAAAGTAGAGTATTGTTATCATAGTTGGATTCTATTAAAAGAACATCACTACCTTTCATCTCTGAAAATAGTGACTCTTCAACATGACCAATGTCAGTAGCAACAGTAACTTTTTTTCCATTAGATAATACACTAAATCCACAAGGATCAATAGCATCATGAGGTATTGAAAATGGATGAATATCTAAGTCACCTATATAAAAATCTTCGCCTGCATTAAAAAAATGTTTGCAGGGAGGAACAACATTTAAACTTTCCATCTGTGTCCACGTTTTTGGTGTAGCATAGATAGGAGTACTATATTTTTTTGAAATTGTTGTTAATCCCTTAGTGTGATCAATATGCTCATGTGTTATTAAAATTGCATTTATTTCATCTATCTCAACACCAATACTAGCAAGAGCTTTTGAAATTTTTTGACAACTAACTCCAGCGTCTATTAGTATTTTTGATTTTTCACTTTCAATGTATGTAGAATTACCACTACTACCGCTAAATAAATTACAAAACTTAATCATATGTATTTCTCCGTATATTACGTCTAATATTATAAGCTATAATATTATTCTGATATTCTTTCTATGTTAGCACCTAAAGATTTAAAACGTTCAGCTATTTTTTCATATCCTCTATCAACATGTTCAACGCCATATATTTCTGTTTCACCTTCGGCACAGATTCCAGCTATTATAAGTGCAGCAGCAGCTCTTAAATCGGTTGCTGTAACTTGAGAGCCAGTTAAAGTTTCAACACCCTCTATGCAGGCTGTCTTTCCCTCAACTCTGATTTTTGCACCAAGCTTTCTTAATTCTTCTGTATATTGAAAACGAGAATCATATATACCTTCAGTAAGGTAACTTGTTCCATCAGAAAGAGAAAGCAAAACTGCCATTTGAGGTTGCATGTCTGTTGGAAATCCAGGATAAGGTAGAGTTTTAATATTTGCTTTTGAAGTTCTCTTATCACACCAAACTCTAATTTTATCACCGTCTTCAGATTCTTCAACATTAACTCCCATTTCAATAAGCTTTGCAGAAATTGGATCTAGGTGTTTTGTAATACAATTAGTTATAATAACATCACCATGTGAAGCAGCAGCGGCAATCATGAAAGTACCAGCTTCTATTTGATCAGGTACAACTGAATATGTTGAACCACCGCGTAATTCTTCAACACCAGTAATTTTTATAACATCAGTTCCAGCACCTTTGATATTTGCTCCCATTGTATTTAAAAAGTTTGCTAAGTCAACTATATGAGGTTCTTTGGCAGCATTTTCAATTGTTGTTATTCCAGGAATCAAAACAGCAGCTAGCATAATATTCATTGTTGCACCAACGCTAACTACATCAAGATATACAGAATTACCAGAAAGTTCTTGAGATGTAGCATATATCATACCACCTTCACAATTTACATCAGCACCTAATGCTTCAAATCCCTTTATATGTTGGTCGATTGGTCTTGAACCAAAATTGCATCCACCAGGGAAACCTACAGAAGCGTGCCCAAATCTACCAAGTAAGGCACCTATAAAATAATATGATGCTCTGAATTTTTTTGTCATATCAAGCGGAATTTCTTTTTCTTGTATGTTTGTACAATCTATTTCAATTTCATTTTGAGAAATTATTGTTATTTTTGCACCAAGCAATTCAAGAATATCATAGCAACGCAAAATATCACTTATGTTAGGAATGTTATCTATTCTACATTTACCATTAATAAGTACAGTTGCTGGTAGAATTGCAACAGCAGCATTCTTAGCACCGTTAACACTAACAGTCCCTTTAAGTGGAGTTTTACCTTTGATTAAAAATTTATCCATATGTACCTCTTTTCTAAAAGTTATATTATTCGATATCTAATTTACCGATCTTCGCTGAAGTAGTTACTTCAATAACACCATCTAATTTACAAAGCTCTTGAACAAGAGTTTCTTTATCTTTTTTATCATTACATTTAACTAAAAATCTTATAACTATATTTGAATTTGTGTTTGATTTTATTTGTTTAATATTTATTATATCTGCATCTTTTTCCTCAAACATTTCTTGTGCTTTGCTTAAAACACCATGTTCTTTTGTAGATGTCATTGTAAATAATGTAAGTTTTCCTTTGCTTGCAATAAGGTTTTGAAAAGGTGATACAAAACGAAGGGTAAGAAAAATAAGAATTGTTGCGTAAATTGCTCCTTCGAAAAAACCAGCACCTACGGCAAGTCCAATACAAGTTATTGATAATAAACTTGCTGCTGTTGTAAGACCTTTTACAGAAAGCCCTTCTCTTAAAATTGTTCCGGCACCAACGAAACCTATACCAGCAAGAATTTGAGCAGGTAATCTAGTTGGATCTACACTTGTGTTTGGAAACAAACTGTGAACGTATATGCCAAGAGACATAGTTAATGTTGCTGCCATGCAAATAAGCGTATGTGTCTTAATACCAGCAGGTTTATGAATTAGTTCTCTTTCTATACCAATTATGAAAGACAAAACAAATGCTAATAATAATTTTTGTAATATTTCTATAGCTAATGGTGATGTAAAATAGTTAAAAAAATCCATAAATTCACCCTCAATCATATTTTAAGGAATATATGCTTTCCTATTGCATAAAAAATATACCACAACTAAAAAACATTTACAAGTACATATTTAATTGAAGAGTTCGACTATTTTAAACTTAAATTTACTTTTGTTTGCAATTATTAAAAAACATTCTTTGCTTAATGATTCCTTTAAAGTTAAACTGGCATCATTACTTGAACATACTGTATCAGAAAAACAAAGAGTTGGGTACATTACGCACCACCAATTATGTCCACCTCCATCTCCTATTATTATTCTTAGTGCCATATATTGGCCAGAAGGAAATGTTAAAAAGTCATATTTCTTTTGAGGAAAAGAACATTCTTTGAATTCAACTTTAACGCTTTTATAGCAATTATTTTCTCTTAGAGTATATGTGGCTATCTTATTAAAATCCGCTAAATTATCTGAGATGTTATTGTAAGCAGAAGTATAGTTTTTAAAATCTTTAGATTTCATATATTCTAAAATTGCATCTCTGACTTTTATTTTTAGACTTTGATCTAATTCATCATCGCTATTTGCAATGATATGGAGTCTAATTACATTATCGGCAATTTCATTTTGAATTGTGTGAGCATATGTGAATGCATCAAACAGAATTAGAAATAAAAATAATATAAATAAAATAAATTTTTTCATGGCAACCTCCAAAATGAGTATTGCCAGTGAATATAAAAATAATACCAAAATTTGGAAAATATTTATTGACTCATATGGAAATATATGGTAATATTTTCATAGACAAAGATGAAGGAGGAAAAAGAATGCATAAGATAATAAAAGCGTGTAATTTTTATGTGAGTGAATGGCATTTATTTGCAGCACTTTTACCATACATACGAGACGAACTAAAACAAAAACATAAAATTGTTGTAATCTCACAAGACAGATTAGAAAACGGAATGAAAACTTTAGTGAAAAAATTGAATATCCGCTTCGAAAATGAAAATGGTATAAATGAAATCACATGGCTTAACGAGGCTTTAGTTATGGATATAAGAGAAGAATGTGTTCCTGTAACAATAATAGTTCAAGGAACAATGGAGTTTATATCTGAGGTAAATAATTATTTGACTCAAAGATTAGAGCCATTATATGCAGAACTTAGAATAATAAATTGTTATGAAGTATATAATACTAACACAATGCTATACAACATACTTGATGAACATGATTTTGTTTTCAACACAGCTGGAATGAATAAGAAATCAGATATATTCCCAGGATATGTTGAACCAGCAAAATTATTAAAAAGCTAACATCTAAAAATCCATAGAGAAGACATGAAAACTATGATACTAAAAGAAGAACTAGTGGTAGAATAGTTATCATGTCTTCACCCCCCTCTTTAAAAAGAAAGGCAATTAAAACAAGAAGTAATATGTTGTCAAAGTTTTCTTTTAAATTTAATTCATTGAGAAGAGTCACTTCTCGTCGCCCCCCGACTTATTATTAAATTCACTTATGATATTAGATAGTTTAATAAACTTTATGTATTGGTCAACCTTATCTTTTTTAGAATCTCGTAAAAACGGTTTTAAAGAATTTAATAAATTTGCACTTGCATTATTTTCATTTGAGTTTAAAGACTTCATAATTTGCATCATCTTAAGCATTGTTTCCATATCTGGCATATCATTGTTATTGCCGAGAACAATTTGAACCTTTACTATGATTGTTAGAGTTATTACCATCAGAAGAATTCATTGCTTTAACTAGATTGCTAAAAAGCTCGGTATTAAAATTGCTATTTGGGTTTTTATTTTCACATTGAGAAGCGTTGCTTGAAACGTTGTTACATTCTTTTTTAGGGCTTTGGCAATTTTCATTTTTACTATCTGAATTTACTTGTGAGTTTGAGTTGTTATTCGTATTAAATGAAGACGAATTTAGCATATCTAAAATAGAAGATATATCTGGCTTTTCTCCCACAAACTCACCCCCTTAATAACATTATATATTACGTTCTTTTTTTATTAATGCCACAAGCTTTGAGTAATCATCTTCGCTTAACATACTCCTTGTTTTTTCTAGGGCATTTTTTAATTCTTCGTCGCTCATATTCTTAACACTATTCACAAATAGTGAATACATCATTTCGTTATTCATTAAATGCACCTCCTACTAGATATATATATGATAGAAAATTTAAATTGATACCATAAGAAAGATGAAAAATTTATTACCTTCCCATTACATAAAATAAATGAAAAATATAACAGTAGTAGCAATAATTACTAGCATAAAAACTTGACGTTTTATGTACAAAAATATATTATTAATATAGATATAATACCGAAAGGATGAATGCAAATGATAAAGAATAATAAGCGAGGAGTGTCATTAATTGCACTAGTAATAACTATAATAGTTCTTATAATACTTGTTGGAATAGGGTATACAGCTTCGACATCCTCAATAGATAGAGCAAAATTTGCAAGGTTCTCTACAAATTTTTTGAATGTTCAAGAAGCTGTTAGAAAAAAATCTGCAACATTTGATTCTGAAATGGTGACAAATGGAAAATTAATAACGGATGGGCAAAAATATAATTACATAGCCAAGAATGGAAAAAATGTAGATGAAATTATAGACAGAAATAATGTGCCTGTGTATTCAATAATAGAGAAAGATGCAGATTTAGAAATAAAACTTCCAGATGAAAAGGTAAACTTACCAAATAAATCAAATGTTGAAGTAAAGTATGCGATTACATCAAATGGAGAAGTTTTTTCATGGCCTCCAACAAAATGTGGAGATAAATATTATATAACAAGTGTTGACGCTGTTACTGAAGATATAATTGGTAAATCTGGAGACTTTGAAATATTTGTTTCTGGCAAGTCAATTATAATAACAACAGATGAAAATGGTGAATTAATTGACTAGACAATCTTTCCGACAAAAGAAGGTAAAGTTATGCTTGTAAAATGGAAAATATGTAGCAAATATGGAGCAACATCAGGTTCAAAATTGGGACACAAATGGGTTACTTCGGGAAGTGTAAGCAAATGTTCAAGATACTGTTTAATACAAGCACCTTATTAATAAGTATGAGATAAAAAGTGTACAAATTTAAGTTGAATGTTTTTTGGTTTAACTTTTAGAGGTACACTTTCTTTTTGTTCAATATTTAAAGTTTTTAAATTATGTCCCCATTGTCAAAACCCCAAAATAGTGATATAATTCTAAGCGATTGTAAGGGGGCGAGAAATAATGGCTGTTTTTTGTGGTACAGATATTATAAGCGTTACAAGAATTAAAAATTCAATAACAGAATTGGGAGAAACTTTTATAAAAAGAATATATACAGATGAAGAAATCAATTATTGTGAGTCTAAGCGAATGTGTAAGTTTCAAAGCTATGCTGCTAGATTTGCTGCAAAAGAGGCCATGTACAAAGCAATATCGCCTGAAAATGCGGATTATGTTTCATGGCATGACTTAGAAGTAGTTAAAAAGAAAAACGGAAAACCAGTTGTTAAATTGACTGGAAGGCTTAAAGAAGAAGCTGAGAAAAAAGGAATAAGTGATGAAGATATAGATATTAGCTTATCTCATGACGATTCTTTTGCTATAGCAACTGTAGTTATAAAAAGTAAAAATTGAAATGAGGGATATATAAATGAGAGTATTAATAGGAGGAGCTTGGCCTTACGCCAATTATAAATTACATTTAGGACATGTTGCAGGCCTTATCGGCGGAGATTTACTTGCAAGATATCATAGAGCAAAAGGTGATGATGTTATTTATGTTTCTGGTTCTGATTGCCATGGAACACCAATTACAGAAAGAGCTAAATTAGAGGGAATAAGTCCAGCCGAAATATCAAACAAATATCATGAACTATTTGTTAAATCATTTGAGGGACTTAATTTCTCTTACGATAAATACACATTAACAGAAACAGAGTATCATAAAGAAAAAGTTAAAGAAATCATAAAGAAAATATATGACAATGGTGCAATCTATGAAAAAGTTGAGCCACAAGCTTTTTGTGAACATTGCAATAAGTTTATGGCAGATAGAGAATTGCAACTTGTTTGCCCAAGCTGTGGAAATATAACAAAAGGAGATTGTTGCGATTGTGGTTATACACCAACAGAAGAAGATTTATTAAACGCAACTTGTAGAGAATGTGGAAATAAAGTAGTAAAGAGAGATAACAAAAACTTATATATTGCACTTTCAAAAATGCAAGATGCAATTGAAGAAATAGTTGAGAAAAATAAGTATAAATGGCGTATAAATGCACAAAATGAAACTTTAAAATATCTTCGTGAAGGTCTAAGAGACAGAGCGATTACAAGGGATTTAACATGGGGCGTTGACGTCCCAGTACCAGGTTATGAAAATAAAAAATTATATGTATGGATAGAAGCTGTTTTAGGATATGTAACAGCAGCAATGAAAGTTTGCGAAGAACGTGGACTTAATTGGGAAGACTATTGGAAGAGAGCAGACAGAATTTATATGGTACATGGAAAAGATAACATAGTATTCCATAGCATAATTTTCCCGGCATTGCTTTTATCATTAAAAGAAGGAATGCAAGTACCAGATGTAATAGTTTCATCTGAATATTTAAACTTTAACAACGAAAAAGCATCAAAAAGTAAAGGTAATGCAATATCTGCATTAGATGCTATTGAAAAGTTGAATTCAGATACTATTAGATTCCATTTAATAAACAATGGACCAGAAAAGAAAGATACAAATTTCACATTAAATGAGTATGTTACAACTCACAATAATGAAATTACTAACAAATATGGAAATTTTGTTAATAGAACTTTAAAGTTTAAAGGAATATCTGAAATACCAAACGGAAAAATGAATCTTGAAATGAAAGAATTAATCGAAAAAGCATACAAAGAAATTGGTGAAGATATTGAAAAGCTAAGCTTTAAAGATGCTACTGACAAAGCTATAAAACTAATAGATGATGCTAACAAGTTCTATGATGATGAAAAGCCTTGGATTCAATACAAAGAAGACATTGATGCATTTAATAACACAATGTACACATGTGCTACTTTGATAGCCAATATTTCAAATATAATGGAACCATTCATGCCAGCATCTTCTGCAAAGATTAGAAAAAGCTTTGGAATGGAAAAAGCAGTTTGGAACTATGTAGAAGCAAAAGCAGGAATAAAGCTAGACAATGTTGAAGTTTTATTTACAAGATTTGATGAAAAAGCTGTTATAGATGAGTTTGACAAATTATATGCTAAAAAAGAAACAGCAAAACCAAAAGAAAACGAAGATAAAAAAGTAGAACAAATTACTATAGATTATCTAGATAAAATACAATTGAAAGTGGCAAAGGTTGTAGAAGCAGAAAAACTAGAGGGTTCAGATAAATTACTAAAACTAAAAGTGTCACTTGGAAATGAAGAAAGACAAATAGTAGCTGGACTTCAAAAGTACTATGCACCAGAAGATTTGTTAAACAAGAATGTTGTGATAGTAGCAAATTTAAAACCAGCTAAATTAAGAGGTGTAGAATCTCAAGGAATGGTACTTGCTGCAGGTGAAGATGAAATAGTTAGAGTACTAACTGTTGATGGAGATATTGAAGCGGGTGCTGAAGTAAGATAAAGAGCAAGGAGGCTGTAATGATATTATTCGATTCACATACACATTTAACAGATGAGCAATACGAAGGCGAAAAAGATAAGATAGTTGAAAATGCCAAAAGCAACAATGTAATGTATATGATTGATGTAGGGTATAACGAACAAACATCAAAAGAAGCAATAGAAGATGCATTGAAATATGAAGGTATTTATGCGACTGTTGGGTTGCATCCAGAAAACATAGATGAGAACAATGGAAATGTCGAATTCGTTGAAAAGTACGCCACGAACAAAAAAGTCGTTGCAATAGGTGAAGTTGGATTAGATTATCATTATGGCGGAAACAAAGAGTTGCAAAAAGAAATTTTTATAAAACAAATAGAGATAGCAAACAAAAATAAACTACCAGTTGTAATACATAGCAGAGATGCAGATATGGACATGCTTAGCATATTAAAAGAACACAAAATAGAAAACAAATTTGTAATGCATTGTTTTTCTTCAAGTGTTGAAGTGCTAAAAGAAATGATAAAGTTAGATGCGTACATTTCTCTTGCAGGACCAGTGACATTTAAAAATGCACGTTCATTAATAGACGTTGCAAAATTAATACCAGAAGATAGATTAATGGTAGAAACTGATGCACCATACTTAACACCCGAACCAAACAGGGGAAAGAGAAACGAGTCAGCGTATGTTGTTTACACAGCACAAAAAATTGCAGATTTAAGAGAATGCTCTTTAGAAAAGCTAAGTGAGATTACAACTGAAAACGCAAAAAGATTTTATAATATAAAATGAGGTGAAATGTAATGGAAAAAAAGATAATGTTAACAGGTCTTCAACCTACGGGAGTGATAACTCTAGGAAACTATATTGGAGCAATAAGACAAATGGTTGAATACCAAGAAAAATATAATTCAATACTTTTTATAGCAGATATGCATGCAATAACTATGCCAATAGATAGTGATACACTTGCACAAAATATTAGACAACTAGTTGCACTATACATTGCATGTGGTATAGATCCAGAAAAGAACTTGATATTCTTACAATCAGATAATGAATATCATGCAAACATATCATGGATGTTAGAATGTAATACATACTTCGGAGAACTTAGCAGAATGACACAATTCAAAGACAAAAGTGCAAAGAATGTCAATTTTTCAGCAGGACTATTTACATATCCAGTATTAATGGCAGCTGACATATTGGCTTATGATACAAACTATGTGCCAGTTGGAATAGACCAAAAGCAACACGTTGAAATAGCAAGAGATATAGCAATCAGATTCAACAAAAAATATGGAGATACATTCGTAATACCAGAGCCACTAATAAGAGCAGAAGGTACAAAAATAATGGACTTACAAGATCCAACAAAGAAGATGAGCAAATCTTCAGAAAGCCAAAAGGGCGTAATAAGAATACTAGACGACGCAAACACAATAAGAAAGAAAATAAATTCTGCAGTTACAGATTCAATAGGTAAAGTTAATTATGATCCAGAAAATCAACCAGGAGTAACAAATCTAATAAACATATATATGAGTTTGTCTGGAAAGAGCAAAGAAGAAATAGTGGAAGAATATGCAGATGCAAACTATGGAACATTTAAAAAAGCTGTTGGAGACATAGTTGCAGAAACATTTGAGAGAATACAAGCAAGATATAATGAACTTATAAATAGCGACGAACTAGACAAAATACTAGAAGACGGAAAAGAAAGATCAAGGGCAATAGCAAAGAAAAAATACGAACTTATGAAACAAAAAATAGGATTAAGAAGATAAGGACTACACAAGAAAATAAACGAATCAAAAAAGAAAGAGTAATATAAGTGATATATGTAAGTGAATTAACTGGAGTATAAGGTTACTAAAATAAACCTTATACTTCATTTTTTTTGTGATAAAAACAATAAATTACTTACGGATATACATTTTAAGCATAATGTTACAAAAATAATACAACGAATGTAACATTGCTGTAACAAAGTTGTAACCTAAATTTAATACACTTAAAAGCAAATCCCAAAAGCGAACATGTTTAAAAATAGCTTCCGTAAGCGAAAAAAGTGTTGATAAGTCTTTGAAAACCTACCTATATCTATATTCACGCGTGCGTGCGTGTTTACAAAGTTTAATTGACTCGGTATAATTTGAGTTAGTAAAACAGAAAACGAATGAAAAACACGCGAGGTTGTTTAACAAAATCACAAACATCCTCATGGTGAATTTTAGGAGGTACAAAACATGCAAAGGAAAAAAGTAATTGGATTGACGGCTATGATTGTTGCACTTGCTACAGGTGTTGCTTTTGGGTACACAGCAGTACGAAATTTAATTGAAAATCTAAGTTCAAACTATGAAAGTACTAATTCTAATGGAAGTAGTATTGTCATAAATGATAGTGCGACAGTTACTGATTCAAAGAAAGTTACGCTAAATCTTAGTTCAAATTCATCTAAAATGTTAATTAGTAATTCGGAGTATTATATAAATAAGGTGTATCAAATAAAACGTGGAAATACGTTTGTAACAATACCTCCACAATTTTTAATTGCTGAATTAGATTCTGAAGGAAAAGTCATAGGGTTTAAGAAATTCTTAGAATGGGAGAATATTACAGAAAACGATATTAATAATGGTCTTGTAATTGTTGATACCAAAGGTAACGAGTTTGTATGGATACCAGTTGATGAAGTAACTTCTGGAACAACAGTTGATTCTACATTATATACAAACAAAGTTGTTTTTTCTAGATATGGCTGGAATGACAATTCTTCAGGAACAGTATCAAATAGTACAGAAAACGGAAATTATTATGAACCAGCAACAGAAACAGTAGTTGTTGATGGTGTGATAAAAAATGAATTTGAGGAGCTAAAAACGAGTATTGATGATTATGGTGGATTCTATGTAGGACGTTATGAAGCTAGCTTTGGAGGGTTTAAAGGAGATAAACCAGTAAACGTTCAGGTAGTACCATCTACAAAATATAGTACAAGTGGTACTCTTGAAAAAACAAAAGAAAATGAAGGACAATTATGGAACAATTTAACATTGTCTGGTGCAAGATATTATGCACAAGAACTATATAGTAATAACAAGTATGTAAGCAGTCATTTACCTTATGGAGCAGAATATGATACTGTTCTAAAGTGGTTTATAAAAACAGGAAGCAGAACTTTAAGCGAAATAGAAAGCGATAGCACATCTTGGGGAAATTATAGTGGCATAAAAAATACGGGAAGTAATTCAAACTATCAAACAAATCATATATATGATATAGCAGGAAACTTATCAGAATATACGCAAGAATTAGGACGTACCATATTATCTTCTAAAACTGTTATAGAACGTGGAGGATCATATCAAACAACAGTTCCAGCATCCTATAGAGAAGGAAATTGGGAAGCTATACAAGATCCAGAGTTTATTTCAACTTCACCAAATAGGGGATTTAGAGTTTTTTTCAATATAAAAAATAATCAAGAAATAGTGACAAAAGATACAGTATGGGATAGTTTTACACCAACGATAGAATGGGAATTGGAAGAGGATACAGGAAAACAAAAGGTATACGCATGGTTCAATGGTGATAGTGGAATAGAATCAGAAGTTATAGAAGCTGAAATAGAAGTGGTTTCTGAAGAATCATTTACAATACAAAGTGATAATGGATATACAGTAAGTGATGATGTTATCCTTGAGTTATATTCAAATAAGGCACAAGCAATAGTTATAAGTAATACGCAAGAGACAATTAATAAAACAATTTCTATAACAAGAGGTAATACAACGGTCATAATTCCACCAACATTTGCAATAGCAGAACTTGGTTCAAACGGGGAGGTAATCGGAAAGAAGCCACTTAAGGAGTGGAAAAATATAACTGAATCAGATATTAATGCTGGTTTGGTTGTTGTTGATAGCGATAATAATGAGTTTGTATGGATACCAGTAGATAGTGTACTATCTGGACTAACATCAACAAATCAGATTTTTGAAGAGGAGTCAGCAACAATAAATAGTGTTGTTTTATCTCGTGTAAACTGGAGTGCAGAGAAAGGTGGATTTAAAACAGGATATACATTGACAACGACACCAGGTACAGCTTCTACGAATCCTCAACCTTATGATGATCCAGATGGATTTGATACAATGTTAGATAGTGTTAGAACGTATAAGGGCTTTTATATAGGTAGATATGAGGCAACACCAGGTGGAAGTAATAGTGAAATAACAACCAAAAGAGGATTGAAGCCTCAAACAGGATTAAAAAGAAAAGAATTTTTAACAGCAACAGAAAACTTATATAAAGATGATAGCTATATAAGCAGCCATGAGATGTATTCAACAGAATTTGATACAATTTTAAAATGGTTAATAAAAACAGGAGCAATAACATTGGATGAAGTTAATACTCAAACATTTGGAAATTCTGGAACTTCATCTGCTACGGTAGCAACAGGTACGGAATATAAACATACAACTACAGGAAAATCTAATATACTAAACCATATTTACGATTTAGAAGGAAATGTGTGGGAAAGAACAAAGACTCTTGGAAGATATAAAGCTAGTATTTTAAGTAATTATGATGTTTATTATGCTAGAGGAAATTGTTATGAAGACACATATGCTTTAGGTTCGTATGCTTCTTATACAGGTATAGCTGGAATCCATGATTCATTATATACAAAAAATAATTTAGGTACTAGAGTTGCCGTTAATATTCGTTCATCAGTTGGAACACCTACGTCAATAGACGATTTAGAAGTGTATGTTACTGAAAAAAGTTGGACATTGACGGAGGGCTATGGTGAAAAAACGGTATATGCATATTATATTGATACTGATAGAAATATTACCGAACTTACAAGTACGGTAAATTACGTTACGGCATATATGAAAATGGCACCAGATACTATATTGTTAGACAAATCAGTAAAAACGGAACAAAGTTTATTTGTTGAAGGTATTGGCTATGGAAATATTACATTTACATCAACAAATCCTTCTGTTGCTACAGTGAGTGAAGATGGACGTATAACAGCACTTTCAAATGGTTCAACAACAATAACAGCAACAGAAGATTCTGGTAATAATTTATCAGCCAAATGTGAAGTTGTGGTTCAAACGTCACCAACAGCAATAACAGCAAGTGAAAACATAAAAAGAGTAATGTCAACAGAAGAAAAAATGCAATTAGAAGTAAATTACACTCCAAGTGATACAAATGTAAATAAGGAATGTAAATATATAACCTCAGATAGTAGTATAGCAACAGTTGATGCAAATGGTATTATTATAGCCAATGGTCAAAAATCGGGAACTGTAACAGTAACAATTGAAACAAAAAACGGAAAAGAAGCAACGGTAGATATAAGAGTTGAAAGACCAATCTTAATGGAAAGAGAAGATGATGTGTATGTAATAGGAGCAAAGCGTGCTGGTAAAACTGAATACACATCAGAAACTATAAAAACAATCACATTATTAGATACAAATGTTACTCCAGTTGATGCGGTTGATTCATGGGATGTATCATACAATAATGGAGACGGCATTGTAAAAGCATGGATAAAAAATAGTTTAGAGACAGGAAAGTACGATTTGTATATTGGGGGATATTCGAAAATAATAGCACCGGCAAATGCAACAAAATTATTTAGTAATTATACTTTTTGCACTTCTATAAGCAATATAGAAGTATTAGATTTAGAAGAAGCAACGGACATGTCTGAATTTTTTGCAAATTGTTTTAGCATGACAGAGTTTGATTTACGTAATATAAACACCCAAAATGTAACGAATATAGATAAAATGTTTAAAGGAAATAGTAAATTAAAAACAATTATATTTGGAAAGCAGATTAAAGATTTAAATGGCTCTGAAATTTTTGCAAACTGTGATAAATTAGAAAGAATTATTATTCAAAAAACTGCAACAACAGTATCAGACGTATTAACACTAAGCAATAATACAAAAATCAATACGACAGCAAAAATTTATTTACCAAACGATGAAACTAAAACTTTGTACACAAATTCTTCAAATTATGCAAGCGAATTTGGTGAAAATAGAATTAAGACCATATTAGATGTATTAGGAGTAAAAACGATAAATGTAACACCTAATAGTACATATGATGAAAGTGTGGATAGAGGTGCACTAGTAGCAGGAATAAATAAAGCAAATGCAACGGACTATACTAAATATGGTTATACTGTAACAACTATAGGGTTACCAGTGGACACAACAACAACAGGCACAAAACAAGTCAAGTATACTTTAAAATATGTAGATGGTTCTGAAGCGGAAACAACTGTAATGGAAGTAACAAGAGAAATAAAAGTAAATGAAATAACTGCTACATTAATGGAGAGGGAAGAATCCGAAAATGACAGTGGAATGTGGAATAGTTATTATGCAATAGGTGCTAAGAGATCTGGTAATACAAAATATACAGCAGACGTAATTAGCACAATTACATTTGTAAACAACACTAATATTCCAGCAACAGCAGAAGCAAGTTGGGATGCGTCATACACAAATGGAGACAATAAAGTAATTGCATGGGTAGTACCAAATGCAGAAAATTCAACAAGTTATGATTTATATATTGGAACAGAAGAAGATAAAATTCAAGCACCAGCAAATTCGTACTATTTGTTTGGAGAATACACAAGTTGTACATCAATAAATAATTTAGAAATGCTAGACACAACAAATGTAACAGATATGAGTTATATGTTTTATTACTGTAATGGATTAACAAATTTAGATGTAAGTAGCTTTGATACAACTAACGTAACAAATATGGCAAGCATGTTTTCTAGCTGTAGCAATTTAATAAGTTTAAATTTAAGTAGGTTTAATACAACAAATGTAACAAGTATGTCAGATATGTTTTCTTATTGTAGCAACCTAACAAGTCTAGATTTGAGTAACTTAGACACGGCAAAAGTAACAAATATGGCAAGTATGTTTTCTTGCTGTAGTAATTTAACAAGTTTAAATCTAAAGGCGTTTAATACGACAAATGTAACAAGTATGTCAGATATGTTTTCTTATTGCAGCAACCTAACAAATTTAGACTTGAGTGGCTTTGATACATCAAAAGTAACAGATATGAATTATATGTTTCAATTATGTAGTAGCTTGACAAATTTAGACTTAAGTAATTTTAACACAACAAGTGTAACAAATATGAGTTGTATGTTTGATGAATGTAATAGTTTAAAAAGTTTAGACTTAAGTAATTTTAATACAAACAATGTAACTGACATGGGATATATTTTTAGTAATTGCTCGAGCTTGAAAGCTATTATATTAAATAAAGAAATTACAAATTCAGATTATGCTTTGGTTTTACAAACAGATACAGGATTAGAAAACTTACCAAATGCTATTTTATATGTATCTGATACAGCATCTGAAAAACTTTATGAAGCAGCTACAAATTATTCAACTATATTTGCAGATAGTAGAGACACAGAAGGAGATTTATACAGAGTTCGTCCAATACTTGAAGTTGCAGGAGAAAATCCTGCAAAAGTAAGTTTGAATGGAATCTATGATGCAACAGTTGATGCTGGTGTAACAATTGCAGGATTTGATAAAGCAAATGCAAGCGAATATACACAATATGGATATAATTACACAACATCAGGATTACCAGTAGATACGACATCGGTAGGAACAAAACAAATTACATACACATTAACAAAGACAAAAGATGGAACAACAACAAACGGAATGACAGCAACGAGAGATGTAGAGGTTGTTGGTGTACCAATATTGATGACAAGAGAAAGTTATGATTACATTAATGGAAAATATATTTACTATGCAATAGGTGCTAAGAGATCTGGCAATACAAAA
>CAVHNT010000054.1:0-2794 GCA_963637565.1 bacterium | reverse complement strand
TTCTTTCTTTCAGTCGAAAACTCTCGAGGGACGAAAGAATGAAAATCGAAGATTTAGTTACTTAAAAAAGAAATCGAAGATTTTCATTTTTCTTGTTGACATTAAGATAGAAAAATGGTAATATAATTCTTGTCGCAGATAGTATATCATATATACATGCGGGTGTGGCGGAACTGGCAGACGCGCTAGACTTAGGATCTAGTGTCATAGACGTGGGGGTTCAAGTCCTCTCACCCGCACCAAGAAGACACCGGTCAAATGATTGACTTGGTGTCTTTTTTGTGTAATAGGAAAGTAACAAACTTGCAACTTTTATGTATTAATTTTCTTTCCTATTACACAAAAAAACATTAATTTATGCGAGAGATTTTCTTCCTTTCGGTCGAAAATTCTCGAGGGACGAAAAAATGAAAATCGAAGCTTTTCATCTTTCTTGTGTA
This sequence comes from bacterium, assembly GCA_963637565.1. Taxonomy (GTDB): domain Bacteria; phylum Bacillota; class Clostridia; order TANB77; family UBA1234; genus UBA1234. Next base: position 2,354 of record CAVHNT010000054.1, on the reverse strand, counting down.
ATAGGAAAGTAACAAATTTGCAACTTTTTATGTATTGATTTTCTTTCCTATTGCATAAAAAACTTTAATTTATGCGAGAGATTTTCTTCCTTTCAGTCGAAAACTCTCGAGGGACGAAAGAATGAAAATCGAAGATTTTCATCTTTCTTGTATAAATATAAAAATTCTAGGGAGGTATTTAAATGATAGATTTACATACACATACAAAATATTCTGATGGTGCTGACAGTGTAATAGAATTACTAAAAAATGCAGAAAGTAAGAAGTTAAACATTATTTCAATAACAGATCACAATACGGCACTTGCGTATGATGAATTAGAGAAAATGAATTATAAACAATACTATACTGGAAAAATAATTCCTGGTATAGAATTAAATACCAAAGCTTTAGGAGTTCCAATAGAAATATTAGGTTATGGAATTGATTACAAAAAAATGAATGAAATGTTAAAAGATGTTTATATACCTGCTGAAGAAAGAAATAAAATAGAAGTGAAAAGATTATATGATAGATGTATAAAAGCTGGAATAAAACTTGATGAAGACTGCTTAAAAAATTTTGATAGCACGTCATTTGCATCCAAATTCATACAAACAGAAATAAAGAAATATCAAGAAAATAAAGAAATAATTACAGAAGATGCTTGGAATGATACGAAAGTATTTTACAGAAAATATATGTCAAATCCAGAAGGAATACTATATGTTGAAATGGACGACTTTGTTCCAGACTTTAACGTTGCATCTGAACTTGTAAAAAAGGCTGGAGGACTAATTTTTTTACCTCATATATATGAGTATAGAGAGAATTCAGAAAGAATACTTGCTTATATTTTAGAAAATTACAAAATAGATGGAATAGAGTGCTTTTATACAACGTTTACGGATGAACAAAAGACTGGGTTAGTTAAACTATGCAATGATAGAGAATTGTATATGTCAGGTGGAAGTGATTATCACGGAAAAAATAAGCCAAATGTAGATATTGGAATAGGTTTTGGAAATTTAAAAGTGGAAGATTCAATTATTGATGCTTGGGTTGAAAAAGTGGAATCGTTCTAAATCAATTGTATAAATTTCATATTCTACATTTTTAGTCAGAGAGAAATGTTATATCAAATTTATTAAAAAGGAGAAACCCCATGTTTCGAAAAAACGAAACATGGGGTTTATGCTTTAGAACCCAATTCTTTCATTGAGCCATTTCTTTACGTATTCAAACGTCTCGTTAGTAGACATTTGAGTAGTATCCACATATAAGTGGATAGCTTTTTTGAAATGCTCAAGATCCTTGTTACCATGAGTTACCTCATAGTAAGCCTTGCGTGTTTCTCGCTCCTGCCTGCGAATATATTCGATATACTCGAATTTATCCGCATTATCATCATCTTTGATTCGTGCATAGGCAGTTTCAGCCTCTGCCACCAAATGAATTATGATATTTTCATTTGGTAGATCGTTGATTCGATTTAACTCGCTAATAAAAGCGTAATTGAATCCCTGGACAGCTCCATGGACGTAGCTATCCAAGTAGCAGCGCTGGGTAAGAATGAAGTCATACTTACCCGAATTCTGCCATGCCTTGAAACGTTCGGCAAATAGCCGGTTGTCCAAAGCAAACAACATTCGATCCGTATACGGATCATCGCTTACATTTAGTAACTCTGTTACTAAATGTTGATCGTACGGAAGCCGTGAAGACTTAACCCGCAAGCCACATGATGACATGTAACTTTTAAGGTTATTTACTAAAGTGGTTTTACCACTGCCATCGAGACCAGATACGGATATCCATGGGATGGGGTGCTTGTTCATATATGAACCTCCTTCAAAAAATTGGATTACATAATTATTATACAACAAATATTAAGTTATGTCAATTTTACTAAGTAATTATGTCATAAATTGTTATAAAATTTGTATCAAAAATATTTGATTTATAATACGTTTATGGTATAATAATATTAACCCTACGAGGTACGAAAATTCGAGTATTATTTAGAACCAACACAAAATTTAAGGGAGTTTGGTACTCTATGCATGGTGTGTATGCTCACCGCGAGTGAGAAACCCGGAAGTGCTTAGGAAAACACCCACCTGTGAAGGCAGGGCTCTTAAATTCGCTCAAGTTTACGGCTTTTGTGGGGATATTTTTTGCCTTTTTAAGTTTTTAAGATTATAAATAAAATACATATAAAAACACATCACTAATTGTTTTTACTAACAACTAATGATGTGTTTTTTATGTAATAGGAAAGTAACAGATTTGCAACCTTTTATGTATTGATTTCTTTCCTATTACACAAAAAAACATTAATTTATGCGAGAGATTTTCTTCCTTTCGGTCGAAAA
>CAVHNT010000053.1:0-14173 GCA_963637565.1 bacterium | reverse complement strand
GATATTTCATTAACTTTGTATTCTAGTATTGTAAGAGTAGTAGGATATGTAATTTTGTATTCAGTAGGTATTATCACTTGTAGGTTGGTGTGCAAGATAGTTTTAATTTGTCCTAGTTTAACCTTATATTTAAATCCTTTTAAGAGAACGGTTAAATCTTTATTAGGTTTTAGATTTTCAATCACTCTAAATTCAAGCATGGAAAAAGTCCTCCTTTCTAGAAAGAGAACTTTTAAGTTTTATATAAAATAAAAACTTACGAACTTTTAAGTCCGTAAGTTGATTTCAAATGGAGCCAATGACAGGAATCGAACCTGCGACCTGCTGATTACGAATCAGCTGCACTACCGACTGTGCTACATTGGCATATATAGTGCGTGAATTTATTCACGCACTTATTATTATAAAGTTAATACTAATAAATTGCAATTATTATTTATTAAATATTGTTTCGTTATGCACTGTTTAGATTATGTACAAGTTCTGTTTCTCATAACTGCGGAAACTATGTTAGAATAAAACTATTTTGTTAAATATTCTAATATCAATTTATTTAATATTTGTGGATTTCCTTTTCCTTTCATCTCTTTCATGCATTGACCCACTAAAAATCCTAGTGCTCTGTCCTTTCCATTTTTATAATCTTCCACTGATTGTGGGTTAGCTGCGATTATCTTATCTACAACTTCTTTTATTGCTCCCTCGTCCGAAATTTGTACTAATCCTTTTTCTTCAACTATTTTTTCTGGTTCTTTTCCTGTTCCGACCATTTCTTCAAATACTTTTTTAGCAATTGAACCATTTATTGTTCCTTTGTCTATTAATGTGATTAGCTTTGCAAATTGTTCTGGTGTGAATGGAAGTTCATTATATTCTATACCTTTTTCTCTTGCTACTCTTATTATGTCTGTCATTATCCAGTTACTTACTGCTTTAGCATTGCCACAAGCTTTTGTTGCAGATTCAAAGAAGTCTGATAAACTCTTTGATGATGTTATTATTCCAGCATCATATTCTGGTAATCCTAATTCTTCTATGTATCTCTTCTTTCTGCTTTCTGGCAATTCTGGTAATGTATCTTTAATATTTTTTATATATTCATCAGATAATCTTATTGGCATTAAATCTGGTTCTGGAAAGTATCTGTAGTCATTTGCTTCTTCTTTTGTTCTCATTGCGTATCCTTCGCCAGCTTCATCGTCCCATCTTCTTGTTTCTTGGTATACTTTTCCGCCTGATTCTAATATTTCTTTTTGTCTTTGAATTTCAAACTCAATACTTCTCGCTATTGCTCTAAATGAATTTAGGTTTTTAGTTTCTGTTCTTGTTCCAAATTTTTCTTGTCCAACTGGTCTTAATGATAAGTTTACGTCTGCTCTTAATGATCCCTCTTGCATTTTGCAGTCTGATACGCCAATATATTCCAATATTCCTTTTAATCTTTCAACATAGGCAACTGCCTCTTCTGCAGTTCTCATATCTGGCTCAGAAACTATCTCTATAAGTGGTACACCCGCTCTGTTTAAATCCACTAATGTTCCACCAGTGTAGTTATCATGTACTAACTTACCCGCATCATCTTCTATATGTATTCTGGTAATACCTATTGTTTTTTCTTTTCCATCTACTACTACATCTACATGTCCATGAGCACATAGTGGTAAATCAAATTGAGAAATTTGATATGCTCTTGGCGTATCTGGATAAAAATAATTTTTTCTGTCTTGTTTGCTTTCTCTTGCTATCTCACAATTTGTAGCAAGTCCCGCTCTTACAGCATATTCAACGACTTTTTCATTCAATACTGGAAGTGCTCCTGGCATACCTGTGCAAACAGGACAGCAATGTGTGTTTGGTGCACTACCAAATTCTGTTGAACATCCACAATATATCTTTGTTTTTGTTGATAGTTCGGCATGAACTTCCAATCCTATTACTACTTCGTATTCCATGTACTACACCTCCTCGTTTTGCTCATATGTATAAGCAGCTCTTAAAATCTTTTCTTCATCAAAGTGTTTTCCTATAAGTTGCATTCCTATTGGCATTCCTTCATTATCTTTTCCGCAAGGAATTGAAATTGCAGGTACACCAGCAATGTTTATAGAAACTGTCAATATATCTGACATGTACATTTCTAGTGGATTTGATATTTTTGATCCTATATCGAAAGCAACTGTTGGCGTCGTTGGCGTTAACAATACATCAAATTCTTCGAAGGCTTTGTCAAAGTCTTTTTTTACTATAGTTCTTACTTTTTGTGCTTTTTTATAATATGCATCGTAATATCCTGAAGATAGTACATAAGTTCCAAGTATTATTCTTCTCTTAACCTCTTCACCAAAACCTTCAGAACGGCTATTTCTATATATATCTGTCAAACTTTCATAATTCTTAGTTCTATAGCCATATCTAATTCCATCAAATCTTCCTAGATTTGAACTTGCTTCTGCACACGCAATTATATAATATGCTGGAAGTGCATACTCTGTAGCAGGTAAAGAACATTCTTTAATTTCTGCACCTAATTTTTTGTATTTTTCGATAGCTGTATTTATAGCTTTTCTAACATCTTCGCTAACACCTTCACCCAAAAATTCTTTAGGTACGCCTATTTTTAATCCTTTTACATCATTTACTAAAGATTTTGTATAATCCACTTTTTCAATATTTGCTGATGTGGAATCCATTTCATCATGACCAGCTATAACATTCAAAACATTTGTTACATCTGTTACTGTTTTTCCCATTGGTCCTATTTGATCAAGTGAAGATGCAAACGCCACAAGTCCATATCTCGAAACAAGTCCATAAGTTGGTTTTAGTCCAACTATTCCGCAGAAAGCTGCAGGTTCTCTTATTGAGCCACCTGTATCGCTTCCTAAAGATATTGGTGCCATATTGCCTGCAACAGCCGCAGCACTACCACCTGATGAACCGCCTGGTACTTTATTTAAATTTATAGGGTTATGTGTTTTAAAAAATGCAGAGTTCTCTGTTGAACCACCCATTGCAAATTCATCCATGTTTACTTTTCCTAATATTATTGCATCAGAATTATTAATTTTTTTGATTACTGTAGCATCATAAGGTGGAATGAAGTTTTCAAGCATTTTAGATGCACAAGTAGTTTTAACTCCTTTAGTACACATATTGTCTTTTATTGCTATTGGAATGCCTGCAAGTTCTCCAAGCTTCTCTCCTTCATCATATTTTTTTTGTACTGTTTCAGCTTTTTGCATAGCTTCTTCTTCACAAAGTGTTATATATGCTTTAATTTTTTCGTCGTCAGCTTTTATTTTTTCAAAATATGCTTTTACAACTTGTGGAACTGTTAACTCTTTTGTTTCATACTTTTCACGTATTTGTGATGCTGTTAATTTCGTTATATCCATTTCTTCGCCTCCTAGTTCATCATACCTGGTAATGAATATGCTTCACCGTTGCTACTTGGAGCATTCTTCAATAACATATCTCTATCAAATGATTCTCTTACTTCGTCTTTTCTAAACACGTTATATGTATCAAGTGCAAATGCAGACTCTGTAACACCATCTGTTTCCAATTTATTTATTTTATTAGCAAAACCTACGATTTCTTGCATATTTGTAGTATACTTTTCGACTTCTTCATCTGTTAAATTTAACATACTCAAATCTGCAATATGTTTGATTTCATCTTTGCTTATCATTTTTTATCACTCCTATTCTTTTGGACTGTCTTTCTCAAAAATCCTGATTTATTATATATCAAATCAAACGATTTTACAACATTAAAACTATGTTCTCATCTTGATGTGAACTTCTCTTAGTTGTTTTTCTGTTACATCCCCTGGTGCTCCCATAAGTAAATCTTCGGCATTGGCTGTCATAGGGAATGCAATTATCTCTCTTATACACTCTTCGCCCATTAATAGCATTATCATTCTATCTACACCTGGTGCCATTCCTGCATGTGGTGGTGCACCATATTGAAATGCCTTATACAATGCTCCAAATCTACTTTCTAATTCAACTTTTGAATAGCCAGCTATTTCAAATGCTTTTTCCATTATGTCTATCCTATGATTTCTAACCGCTCCAGAAGATAGCTCTACTCCATTACAAACAATATCATATTGATAAGCTTTTACATCCAATGGATTTTCTTCTTGTAAAGCCTTAATTCCGCCTTGTGGCATTGAGAATGGGTTGTGCATAAAGTCTATTTTTCCATCTACTCCTAATTCGTACATTGGAAAGTCAGTTATAAAACAAAATTCAAATCTATCATTTTTTATTAAATCCATTCTTATAGCAAGTTCCGTTCTTATCTGCCCTGCAAGTTTGTTTATTAAGTATTTTGAATCAGATATAAAGAATAGTACATCACCAGTAACTAAGTTTAATTGTTTTTTTATTTTTTCATTTTGTTCTTCTGTAAAATATTTAGCTATTGGACCTTTGTATGAGCCATCATCTTCAACCTCTATGTAGCCAAGTCCTTTCATACCAATGCTTAGTGCAAAGTCAAGCATCTTTTCAAAGAATGATTTTGACATTTTAGTACATTCATGCACAACAATACCTCTTACAAGTTTTCCTTTAAATGGTTTAAACTCAACATCTGCAAAGAACTCTGTCAAATCCTCTATCATAAGTGGGTTTCTTAGGTCTGGCTTATCTGTTCCATATTTTAGCATTGCCTCATCATAAGGAATTCTAACAAAGGGCTTAGTGCTAATCTTTTTATCTGAGAACTTTGTAAAAACATCTGTCAAAACTTCTTCTGCAACTTCAAACACATCTTCTTGTGTAGCAAATGCCATTTCAAAATCTAATTGATAAAACTCTCCTGGTGTTCTATCCGCTCTGGCATCTTCATCTCTGAAACAAGGTGCTATTTGAAAGTATTTATCTATTCCAGATACCATAAGCAACTGTTTAAACTGTTGAGGTGCTTGTGGCAAAGCATAAAACTTTCCTTTATGTTTTCTTGAAGGTATAATGTAATCCCTTGCACCTTCTGGAGATGACGAAGTAAGTATGGGCGTTGTTATTTCTGTAAAGTTCATACTCTCCATCTTTTTTCTTAAATAACTTACAACTTTTGATCTAAATAATATTTTATCTTTTACCTTTTCATTTCTTAAATCTAAATAACGATATTTTAAACGTACATCTTCTTTTGTTTTTAATGATTCCTGTACCTCAAAAGGTAAAACATTGTTACATTCTCCTAATATTTCAATATTTTCTGCAACGACTTCAACCATGCCTGTTTTTATATTTCGATTTATTGTTTCTTCATCACGTTTTACAACTTTTCCGCGTTGCTGAAATTACAGTTTCCTTGCACAATTTCTTTACTACTTCTTCATCATGAACAACTACTTGAGATACACCGTATTGATCTCTTAAATCTAAAAAGATAACGCCTCCATGATCTCTAATTGATTGAATCCACCCCGCTAATTTTACCTCTTTTCCTATATCACTTTCAGATATTTCATTGCAGGTGTGAGTTCTGTACTTAAATTTTTCCATATTTTTTTCCTCCTTTTATCTTGTAAAACTCTTTAGCGTTTTACTAAATCAAGGGACGAAAAATATTTGTGTGAAATACTAGTCTGTAACACACAAAAACCCTAGCATATAAATATGCTAGGGACGAATTTTCCGTGGTACCACCCAAGTTTTAATACTCCTTTTGGATATTTAAAGCAGCACCACAACAGATTTAAAACATGCAAATAAGAAATAAATAGCAAGAAAGCTAAAAAGCCTCGATTTTCAAGCTTTTGACCTCCGAGAGTTTTCGACTGAAAGAAAATCTCACAAAAAAATCCTTAGTGTGACAATCTATCACACTAAGGACGAACAGTCATAATCCGTGGTACCACCTTATATTCTAACATTCCAAAAAGAAATATCCTCTAAAGTTTTTAACGCAAACCTCTGCGAGCTTACTTTGCATAAGCCTGCTCCTAAGGTGTTCTTTCATCAGTTTCAACTACAAATACTCTCAGCTCAATAATATTTGCTCTCTTTAATCTACCTCTAATTACTTTTCCTTAATCGACGCATTTAGCTTTAATAGTAAATATATTAGCACTAGCCACCAACATTGTCAATCACAAAATTAAAATTCACAATTTCCTGGTGTTCTTGGGAATGGGATTACATCTCTAATATTTTCAACGCCTGTTATATAAATAAGCAATCTTTCAAATCCCATACCAAAGCCAGAATGAACACAACTTCCATATCTTCTTAAGTTCAAATACCAATCTAACTCTTCTGTATGCATTCCAAGTTCTTTCATACGATTTAGTAGTTTATCGTAATTTTCTTCCCTTTGGCTTCCACCCATAAGCTCTCCTGCACCTGGTACTTCAAGGTCAACAGCAGCAACTGTTTTTCCATCAGGATTTTGCTTCATGTAAAATGCCTTGATGTCCTTTGGCCAATTTGTTATAAATACAGGTCCATTAAAGTATTCTGTTATATATTTTTCATGTTCTTTTGCTATGTCTTCACCATATTCTGGCTTAAACTCCCAATCTATCTTAGCATCTTTTAATATTGTTATTACTTCTTCGTGTGTTATTCTCTTAAATTCACTTGCTAAGACTTTTTCAAGCTTTTCTATTAAACCAGGAGCAACAAACTTATTTAAGAAAGTCATTTCTTCAGGACATTTTTCTAATACATATTTAATAATAAATTTAAGCATATCTTCTTCAATATCCATAACACCCTCTAAATCACAGAATGCAATTTCAGGCTCTACCATCCAAAACTCTGATGCGTGTGTCTTTGTATTTGAATTTTCGGCTCTAAAAGATGGTCCAAAAGTGTATGTTCTTCCATATGCCATTGCAAAGGCTTCTGCCTCTAATTGTCCTGTTACTGTAAGACCAACATGTTTCCCAAAGAAGTCTTTGTCATAGCATACTTTTCCGCTTTCTGCAACCTTATCTAAATCTAGTGTTGTAACTTGAAACATCTCTCCAGCACCCTCACCATCATTTGCTGTTATAAGTGGTGCGTGTAAATATACATAACCTTGTGATTGGAAATATTCATGTATTGCCATCGCAGCAACACTTCTAACTCTAAACACAGCACTAAATAAATTTGTTCTTGGTCTTAAATAAGCTTGTTCTCTCAAAAATTCTATTGTATGACCTTTCTTTTGAAGTGGATAATCACTTGGAGATAAACATTCTATTTTCACAGAAGTTGCCTTTATTTCAAATGGCTGTTTTGCTTCTGGTGTTAAAACAAAAAGTCCTGTTACTATAATTGATGAACTTACTGTTAATTTTGTAAGCTCTGCAAAATTTTCCAACTTGTCTTCATATACAATTTGTACATTTTTAAAATATGAGCCATCATTTAATTCAATAAATCCAAATGTCTTTGAATCTCTGGCCGTTCTAACCCAACCAGAAAGAGTAACTTCTTTTCCTGAAAATCTTTCTGATTCTTTATATAAATCTTGTACCAAAACTTTATCCATATTATATTCCTCCCTAACGTAAGCATACCGCAATTATATAACAATGCTCACAAAAAAACAAGAGCTAGTCCAATATTGAACTAACTCTAATATTTATTTTTAAATTAAGCGCGAGGATGTGATTTCATATAAACATCCTTTATTCTATTTTGTTCAATTTGTGCATATACTTGAGTAGATGAGATGTCTGAATGTCCCAACATTTCTTGAATAGCTCTAAGTTCGGCACCATTCTCTAGTAGATGTACTGCAAAAGAGTGTCTTAATGTATGTGGTGTTATATCTATATCAATATTTGCTTGAGTTTTATACTGTTTTATTATCTTCCAAAAGCCTTGTCTTGTTAATCTGTGACCATTTACATTTACAAACAAAGCTTGGTCATTTTCATCTTTTAGTAATATACTTCTAGATTTATCAACGTATTCTTTCAATGCATTTACTGCCAAGCTTCCTATTGGAATAACTCTTTCTTTGTTTTTTCCAACACATTTAATGTATCCATTTTCTAAATCTATATCACTCATATTTAAAGAAATAAGCTCAGTAACTCTAATACCTGTTGCATAAACAAGTTCTAGCATTGCTTTATCTCTGTAACCCTTTAAATCAACACATTTTGGTTGTTCCAAAAGTAATTCTACTTGTTCTGAACTTAATACCTTTGGTAACTTTCTCTCTATTTTTGGAGATTCCAAATTAAGTGTTGGATCATCAGAGATAACCTTTGTTCTATGTAAATACTGATAGAATGAACGAAGTGATGCTAAGTTTCTTGAAACTGTTGAAACAGCCTTTCCATTCTCCTTCAAACTATCTAAATATGTATTTAATTCCTCTTCATTTGCTTTCACTGCATCCATATTATGAGCATCTAAATAATTGCAATATAACTTTATATCACGGTTATATGACTGCAATGTATTATCAGATAATTTTTTATCTTTTTGAAGAAAATCTAAAAAATTGTCAACCAAATTTTTTTCCATCCCACATACTCCTTCTTATTATAAGTATTCTACATAATTTAACTGGTTCTCCCCTAGGCTTATGTGTACCATAAATTATCTTTTGTATAATCTTCGTTTTTTCGACAAGCTTATTTTATACAATTACATCACATAATGCAAGTATTTTTTTGTAATTTTTTATGTAAAATTTGTGTTTGTTATTCAAGGCTAATAAAAAAAGCAATTTAACTCTTTACTCAAAATATATTTGTTTACTTTTAGTCACATAGATTTCAAATCTTTAAATTTTACAAAGAAAACACAGCTTCCAATATTGTTGAAGAAGCCAATATAACCAATGAAATAATAGAAACAAGTGAATGTCTTACTATTTCTAATCTTATATCTTTTTTATTTTTTAAAGTATTCAATGAAACTCTGATTGAACTGACTGTTAATAGTATCAATGCAAATATTGTAAAACATGAATGCAAAAACAAATGCTTAAAAGAATACAGATTCCCATCTATAAAGCCAAATTTAAATATAACAGTTGAAATCGCAAATGACAATGAAGCACCTCTAGTTAAGCAATAAAGCAACAAAAATGGAGACCCTACAGCTGAAATTCCAATAATCCAAAAAAGTGCCAATAATTTTACATTTTTTATAGCAGATTTATATAATAAATCTTTTTTTGAGACAACACCCGTATCTTGTGCTAATGACAATGTATTTATTAAATTGTTTCTTGTCTCAGTATCTTTTGTAACTATTCTAAAATAAATAGCTCCTGCAATTATTCCAATTAAAAATATTATACACACAATAAAATAAATTTTAATATCAAATGTATTTTCAAAAAAATCTTTTCTTTTTGTATTTTTAAACAAACTTTTTCCCTCCATAAATTTAATACTATAAAAACTTGTACTAAATATTATGAAAAGTCTCTTAAATTAAGAACTTATTTAAGACTTTTTATAGCAGCAACGGCCATTTCATCACATCTATTGTTATACTCATTATCACTATGACCTTTTACTTTTACCCATTCTATTTTATGAATTTTTGTGAAATTATATATTTTTTCCCATAGTTCTCTGTTTTTTACATCTTGCTTTCCAGCTGTTTTCCAGCCATTCTTTTGCCAATTGTATATCCAGCCTTCTTTAAATGCGTTTATCAAATATGCACTATCACTATACACCTTTACGTTACAAGGTCTTTTAAGTAATGATAATGCTTCTATAGGTGCAGTAAGTTCCATTTGATTATTTGTGGTCTGCATAACTGCTCCACTTATTTCTTTTTTTGTGTCTTTACACATAAGAATGGCTCCCCACCCACCTTTTCCAGGGTTTCCAGAGCAAGCACCGTCTGTGTATATAATAACATCTTCCATACAATTTCCACCTTATATATTAATCATTTGCTTAGTGAAGTCTAAATTCATACTTCTATATTTAGGAATTTGGTAACCCAAAGTATATACATTGGTTGCCATTATATCCTTCTCCAACATCTTTTTACTAGTTGGATTTGCATTCTTTAAAAACTTACTAACAGATGTTACAACTGGTAAGTTTGAATTGTTATGTATTTGTGAAAGCATCTTTTCACCAGTTTTATTAAATCCTAAAACTCGTATGTATTGAGGATTATACTTATAATTTTCGACATCATCTTTTGTAACATTAAGCAAAGTATGAAGCAATATTCTTTGAATACGCGTTCTTGTATATCTCTTAGTTTTTAATACATCAATAATTCCTTCTAACTCCATTCCTTCATTTGCAGCTTTCTTTAATAAATTTTCGATTCCTTCAGTAACATCAGCAATATTAGCCAACTCTTCAGTTGAACATCTTCTTAAAACATATAATATTTCTTTTTCAAAGTTTTTTAAGAACATTGGCGACATACCATCCAATATGGAATCATTTATTACTTTAAAAGTATCCTTTGGCACAACTTCTTCTACAGTCTTTAAATCACTTTTTTCAAGTAATTCTCTAACGGCTGTAGCACTACATATATTATCTATTATCGCTGTTGAGTTATATGTACCACCTTTTCTCTCAACAACGACAGGTTTTATTTGACTATTTGAATATAACAAGGCTTTTAAATATTCAATTCCCAATATATTGTTTGAATCAAGCAATATATCTGCAATATATTTAGCATCATACTCTTTCTTCAAAAAGTTTTTAAGTGCATTACTTCTCGCTATTGGATAAGACGTCCCTCTTTTTAGTTCAGATTGTAATAATTTTTTATAATTTTCAGGCTCTAGATATAATACATTAGCAATTCTTTTTAATGCATCTATATCTGTTGTACTACTTCCAAATGAAATATTTTTAACAACTCCTAATCCATCCAAAAGAGATACACTTCCTTGTGCAAAATATTCGGCACTTGATGTTGCATAATATGAAGGAAGTTCAATAACTAAATCAACACCATTTTTTAGTGCCATCTCTGTTCGAGTCCATTTATCAAAAAGTGCAGGAACTCCACGTTGAATGAAATTACCACTCATTATTGCAACTATGCCATCACACTCTGTTTTCTTCTTTGTTTCTTCTATATGATATACATGTCCATTATGAAAAGGGTTATATTCTGCTACAATTCCACAAATATTCAATCTTATCACCTCTCATTTTGAAATAATTATTAGCTTCTTTTATCTATTTATTATCATTTTTGTTATTATCATCATTATTGTTATCATCAGAATTATTCTCTTTATTGTCGTCTAAATCTTCTTGAGCATTTTTAACATCTTCAGCTTCTTCAACTTTATCTTCATTATCTGCGTCTTTTATTGGTTTTCCATCTTTATCAACTCTTGTAATTACTACTTTTCCATCTTTGTTTTGTGCATTAGTCACTATAAGCAAGAATGCGTCTAACTTGATAGCACGAATTGCATAAAAAACATAAATATATGTTAATAATGTTGTGACAACAACAGTATATTCTTTTATTGAACCAACGCACATAATCGAAATCGCTTCAATCAAATAAGGCAATGTTACAGCATAAAATGCAACTTTAAAATAATTTTTTGTATTTATTTTCATTCTGAATAATGTACAAATAATTGATGCAATTAATGCTATAATTAAAATTTCGAAAATTTTTGAAATAAAATATCCAACAAATACTGCAACATATACAGTTAAGAATATAATACATTTATTCCAAGGATTTTCATACATAATTGTTATATAAGTATACAATGATTCTTTGTTAAAACTGCATTCCATATCTTTTAGCATTAGTCTAAAGCCGCTTCCTTGATAATCCTCATACGAAATTGCATCACTATTTACAAAAATTCTTGTATCATATCTTGTATTTTCTTTATATGCATTAGAGTTACTATATTCATCATATGTCTGATCTGTATCTATAACTAAAAAGGTATCATCATCAATTTTTAATTTTTTTGTTTCTTCAACTGATAATACACCTTTTTCAAATTTGAATTCTGGTACGATATTATTATAGTTTTCAATAAAGCTCTCAACGTTTGAAAAAATAGCACCACAAAAATATGTTGACATTAACAATACAACGATTAAAAGAAGTTTTATAAAATAACCAAAACTTTTCCATACACCTTCTGTTTTCAGCACATAAGGGTATATCCTAAAATCTGTAATTGCCAAGGCCATTTTCTTAAAAAAGCTCAATTTTTTTTGTTCTTCCATTTATCTTCTCCAATCTAAGTGTCTAAATAAACACTTCTTGCCTATATTATTAGAATGTCTCTATTAGACTTAGAAAAAAATTTTACACCATCTTGTGTTAAAACACCAGTATCTTCAATTCTTACGCCAAACTCATTCTCCAAGTATATTCCAGGTTCTATAGTAAACACCATATTTTCTAATAGCTCCGTGCTTCTTTTTGGTGACAACACTGGATCTTCATGAACCTGTGTTCCCACTCCATGACCTAAAGCATGAGCGTAATCATAACCAGCCTCTTGAATATTCTTTCTGCCAAATGAATCAGCCACATCTGTCATGGTTCCAATGGTTATTCGTCTTGCAGCATTTTGATGTGCTTCCTTAACTAAGTTATATATATCAATTTGTTTTTTGGTAGGCTCACCAACAAAAATCGTTCTAGACATATCCGAACAATATCCATCAAGTACACATCCAAAATCAAGCAAAATTATATCATTCTTTTTTACTACATTTTCAGATGGTGTTGAATGAATCAAAGCAGAATTAACTCCTGCTCCAACTATTGTATCAAAAGAATTTGCAGATGCACCGTTTTTCATAAAAAATTCATCTATAGCTTTTGCAATTTCTATTTCAGTCATGCCAGCTTTTATATATCCACAAATATATTCGAAGCACTTATCTCCTAAAAGTGCAGCGTTTCTCAACTTTTCAATTTCCTCTTTAGTTTTTATGATAGCCATTTTACTTTCCTTTCTTATATTCTCATCATAAGACTTAAATACCATGGGTAAACAATCGTGTATGGTACAAACATTGTAAATATGGCTGCAAGGACTATAAAAGGTCCAAAGGCCATATAATCTGTTGACTTTTTCACTTTTGTTGCCAACAAAATAATACTAATAACTGCCCCTATTGCAAACGAAATTATAAATATTTGAATTGTATTGTATAGTCCAAAGAATAAGCCTAGCATTCCCATAAGCTTAACATCACCTAATCCCATACCTTCTTTTCTGTATGCAACAAGTGCAAATAAAGCTATAAGCAAAAATATTCCTGCACCAGCAAACATACCAAGTAACATGTCAACACCACTCATAGGTTCAACAACTAATGCAATATACATTAATATTATTCCAGCAATAAATCCTACAAAATTTAGCCCATTTGGTATTATCTGTGCCTTCATATCCACAAATGCATCCATTATCAATAATACACTCACGAATGAATATATTAAAAATTCAAGTGAGATTCCAAATTTATAAAACAATGCAATCATTACCAACGGTGTCAAAAGTGCAAGTTTTATATCAAACTTAGTTTTCTTAAATATAGTTTTCCATGTGATTTTTTCTTCATTACTAAATGCTTCAATTAAATTTTTCATATATGGTGTTATCCCAACACCTATTAAAGCAATAAGAATATTACATATTATTATTTCCATTTCATACATCCTTTCAAGACACGTTCTTACTAGTCCTCTAAAACTTACTAAAATATATCAATATTCCACGCAAAAGTCAATATGTGACTAATTACTTAAATGTTGCATTTTAAGTTTCATTGTGATATAATTTTGCCAGTTTAAAAGTAGTTAAATTTGTCAATACTACCTATATACGGATTGGAGGAATTTTTATGGAAATTAAAAAATGTACTAAATGTGGTGCTTTTATTACTACTGGTGCTGATGTTTGCGAATCATGTGCAACAAAAGCTAATTATAGCATGACATTATTAAAAAACTATTTTGATGAAACTCCAAATTTTGACTCAATATCTGCTGTTTCAGCTGCTACTGGTGTTTCTCCAGAATACGTTGAGCGATATATAAACGAAAACAACTATTATAACTCTGAGATTAGCACTAATACATTTAGCTCGATTCAATATTAAAAATATTTCTATTTAATAGATTTTTTGAAAGAGTCGTGTCGACTCTTTTTTTATATAATAGGGAAGTAACAAATTTGCAACTTTTTATGTATTAATTTT
>CAVHNT010000052.1:0-10254 GCA_963637565.1 bacterium | reverse complement strand
TTCGGTCGAAAACTCTCGAGGGACGAAAGAATGAAAATCGAAGATTTTCATCTTACTTGCTTTTTTGTCAAATTTTATGGTAAAAAAAAGAAATATGTGATATAAAATAGAAGAGTATAGTATAAATTTTGGAGGTTGAAATGAATAAACAACAATTAGCATCTAAAATATGGGAATCTGCAAATAAAATGCGATCAAAAATTGAAGCAAATGAATATAAAGATTATATTTTAGGTTTTATTTTTTATAAATTTTTATCAGATAAAGAAGAAAATACATTAAGAAATATGGGATTATCTGGAGACTTAAAAATTGTAACAGAAGATAATCAAAGAATAGTAAAAACAATGCAAGAAAGAATAGGATATTTTATATCTTATGATAATCTATTTTCTACCTGGTTAGCAAAGGGAAATGATTTTGATGTTTCAAATGTAAGAGACGCTTTATCTGCATTTAATAGATTAATAAATGAGAATTACAAAAAAGTTTTTGAAAAAATATTTGATACATTACAAACTGGTTTAAGCAAATTAGGAGATAATTCTAAATCACAAACAAAAGCAATTAGTGATTTGATACACTTAATAAAAGACATACCAATGGATGGCAAACAGGATTATGATGTATTAGGATTTATTTACGAATACTTAATAAGTAATTTTGCAGCAAATGCAGGAAAAAAGGCAGGAGAATTTTATACACCACATGAAGTATCACAATTAATGTCTGACATTATTGCTAATCATTTAAAAGATAGAGAAAATATAGAAATTTATGACCCTACAAGTGGATCTGGCTCATTGCTAATTAACATAGGTAATTCTGTCTCAAAATATGTAAAAGACCCTAATAAAATTAAATATTATGCACAAGAACTAAAACAAAATACATATAACTTAACAAGAATGAATTTAATAATGAGAGGAATATTACCAGACAATATAGTTACCAGAAATGGAGACACACTTGAGGATGATTGGCCATTTTTTGATGAACAACACGAATATACCCCATTATTCATTGATGCAGTTGTTTCAAATCCACCTTATTCGCAGAATTGGAATCCTCAAGATAAAGAAGCAGATAGCAGATATAAAAATTATGGACTTGCTCCAAAAGCAAAAGCTGACTATGCATTCTTATTGCATGATTTATATCACTTAAAAAGTGATGGAATTATGACAATAGTTCTACCACATGGAGTTTTATTTAGAGGTGGAGAAGAAAAAGAAATTAGAAAAAATCTAATTGAAAAGAACAATATAGATACAATTATTGGATTACCAGCCAACATATTCTTTGGTACAGGCATACCAACAATTATAATGGTACTTAAAAAGCAAAAAAATAATACTGATATACAAATTATTGATGCATCTAAAGGTTTCATCAAAGAAGGAAAAAATAACAAATTAAGAGCTTGTGATATTAAAAAAATTGTAGATACAGTTATTTCTCGTACAAATGTTGAAAAATATTCTAAAATTGTATCAAGAGAAGAAATAAGAGAAAACGATTATAATTTAAATATACCTAGATATGTTGATTCATCTGATGAACAAGAAAGTTTTGATATATATGCTTCAATGTTTGGTGGTATTCCTAAAGAAGAACTAGATAAATACAATAATTATTTTACTGTTTTCCCAGATTTAAAAAATGATCTATTTAAGCAAGTTAATGATAATTATTTTGAACTTGAAAAAGATGATATATATGAATATATAAAAAATCATAAAGATATTATTAATTATAAAAACAATTTTAAAAAAGCATTTGAAGATTTTGACGATTATTTAGGAAAAGAATTAATTATCAACTCAGAAAACATAAAAATAAGCAGTGAAGAAAATAAAATAAGTAATGAAATATTCAAAAGAATGAGTGATATTCCTTTAATAGATAAATATAAAGCATATCAAATATTAGATGATGAATGGACTAATATTGCTTCAGATATAGAACTAATACAAACAGAAGGATTAGATACTTGTAACAAGGTCGATCCAAAAACAGAAATTAAGAAGAAAAATGGGAAAGAGGAAGAAGTGCAAATTGGTTGGCAAGGTAGAGTTATTCCTTTTGAATTAGTTCAAAAATATAAAATGAAGAATGAAGTAGAAGAAATAAAAAATATAGAAAATAGACTAGAAGAAATATCATCGTTCTATCAAGAAACAATAGAATCATTATCAGAAGATGAAAAAGAAGAGATTTCTGAACTATTAAATGAAACAAATGATTCATTTGTAAATGCAAATATTCTAAAAAAAGCAAAAGAAACAGCTAAATCAGTACAGTATAGTGAAGAAATTGATTCAAAAGTTAAAGATGTAGCAAAAACAATTGATGAAGAGAAAGAACTAAAAAAGAAACAAAAAGACTTAGAAACAGCACTACAAAGTAATTCTAAAAAAGCAATTGAAGAATTATCTGTAAACGAAGTTAATGAACTTTTAGAATTAAAATGGATAAGACCTGTAGTTGATAATATTAATAAATTAGTTGAAGAATTAATAAATGAATTTTCAAAAAAAGTTGAAAATCTTTCAAAAAAATATGAAAATACATTACTTTCAGTTGAAGATGAAATAATTAAAACTGAAAAAGAACTTTCTTCAATGATTGATGACCTTGTTGGAGATGAATTCGATATGAAAGGACTTAATGAGTTTAAATCATTATTGAATGGTGGAATATATGGAGAATAAATCATTAAAGCCAAAGATAAGATTTAAAGGGTTTACTGACACTTGGGAACAGCGTAAGCTGGGAGAGATAGCAAACGTATATGATGGAACACATCAAACACCAAATTATAAAAATGAAGGAATAATGTTTTTATCAGTTGAAAATATAAAAAATCTTCAATCTGAAAAATATATTTCTAAGGAAGATTTTTATAGAGATTTTAAAATCTATCCAGAAAAAAATGATATTTTAATGACAAGAATTGGAGATATTGGAACAACCAATATAGTTAGAGATGATATTCCAAAAGCTTACTATGTAAGCCTTGCACTATTAAAACCTCAGAAGATAAATTGTGAATATTTAAATATCGCAATTCAATCAGCATATGTACAAAAAGGTCTAATGCAAAGATCACTTTTAACAGCTATTCCTATGAAAATAAATAAAGAACAAATTGGACAGGTTGATGTATTATACCCAATAAATAATGTAGAACAAGAAAAAATAGGTACTATTTTTAAAGCTATAGATAACCTTATCACTCTTCATCAGAGTAAGTATGACAAGCTAGTTAATGTAAAAAAAGCATTATTAGAAAAAATGTTTCCTAAAGATGGCAAAAATGTTCCAGAAATAAGATTTAAAGGATTTACTGACACTTGGGAACAGCGTAAGTTAAAAGACTTTGGAAATTCAACAAGTGGAACTTCAATAGAATCAGCTTTTGATGAAGATGGAAAATATAAAGTTATTAGCATTGGAAGTTATTCTGAAAACAGTACTTATAATGAACAGGGATTAAGAGCGGTAGAAAATGATAAAACACTAAAAAGAGTTCTTAACAAAGATGATTTGACTATGATTTTAAATGATAAGACTTCAAGTGGAAGAATTATTGGAAGAGTTCTAATTATTGAAGAAAGCGAATTGTATGTATTTAATCAACGAACTCAGAGAATTGAACCTTATCACGAAAAATATGATTCTACATTTTTATATGAAATGTTAAATGCACCATTAATAAGAGATAAAATTATAAAAAATAGTCAAGGAAACACACAGATATATGTTAATTGGTCAAGTATAAAAGAGCTAGAATATACAGTACCAAATTTACAAGAACAAAAGAAATTAGGGATTCTGTTTAAGGAAATAGATAACCTTATCACTCTTCATCAACGTAAGTTAGAAAAACTACAAAATATAAAAAAATCATTATTAAATAAAATGTTTGTATAAGAAAGGAGTTCTAAAATGATATTTGATAAAGAATCAGAATTTGAAAAAGCCCTTATAAAAGTATTAACATCAAAAGGTTGGGAAGAAAATGTTATAAAATATCCCACTGAAAAGGACTTATTAGACAATTGGGCTAAAATCCTGTTTGAAAATAACAGAGAAATTGATAGATTGAACAACTATCCTTTAACAGATGGAGAAATGGCTCAAATATTAGAACAAATAAACATGTTACGAACTCCATTAAAATTAAATAGTTTTATTAACGGAAAAACAGTTACAATTAAACGTGATAACCCTGATGATACCGATCATATTGGAAAGGAAATAAGTTTAAAAATATATGACAGACAAGAAATTGCAGCTGGTCAAAGTAGATATCAAATTGTTCAGCAACCAGTTTTCCCATCAAAATCCAAAATATTGAACGATAGACGTGGAGATTTAATGTTATTAATAAACGGAATGCCTGTAATACATATTGAACTTAAAAAAAGTGGTGTTTCATTAAGTGATGCATATCATCAAATAGAAAAATATTCATACGAAGGAATATTTACAGGATTATTTTCACTAATTCAAGTTTTTGTTGCTATGACACCTGATGAAGCAGTATATTTTGCAAATGTGGGAACAGGAAATAAATTTAATGAAGATTATTTTTTTCATTGGGCAGATTTTAATAACGAAAGAGTAGATGATTGGAAAAGCGTAGCATCTTCTTTATTATCAATACCTATGGCTCATCAATTAATAGGTTTTTATACTGTACCAGATGATTTAGATGGTGTATTGAAAGTAATGAGAAGTTACCAATATTATGCTTCAAATGCAATTTCTGACAAAGTTTCAAAAATTGACTGGAATGAAAAACATTTATTGGGTGGATATATTTGGCACACAACAGGGTCTGGAAAAACAATGACTAGTTTCAAGTCTGCTCAATTAATTGCAACTTCTAAAGATGCAGATAAAGTTGTGTTCTTAATGGATCGTATAGAATTAGGAACACAATCTGTAATAGAATATAGAGGATTTGCAGATGAAGGAGAAGATGTTCAAGATACTGAAAGTACATATGAGTTAATTACTAAATTAAAAAGTACTAACCCTGCTGATACTCTTATAGTTACATCTATTCAAAAAATGAGTAGAATAAAGGAAAGTGGATTAAACCAAAACGATATTGATATTATAAATAAAAAAAGAGTTGTATTTATTGTTGACGAATGCCATAGATCTACATTTGGAGATATGCTTATGACAATAAAAGATACATTCCCTAAAGCAATTTTCTTTGGTTTTACTGGAACTCCAATATTAGATGAAAATCAAAAAAAGGAAAATACTACAGCCTCAGTATTTGGTAATGAACTACACAGATATAGTATTGCAGATGGAATAAGAGATAAGAATGTTTTGGGATTTGATGTATATAAAGTTCTTACTTACAAAGATATTGATATTAGAAAAGCTGTTGCCTTAAATCAATCAAAAGCAACAACTGAAAGTGAAGCAATTAATGATAGTAATAAAAGCAAAACATATTATAAGTTCTTAAACGACATGAAAATGTACGGCACATATGATGAGCTTGGAAACTATTCAAAAGGAATTGAAGATTATATTCCAAACACTCAATATAAATCAAATGAGCACAAAGAAAAGGTTATAGAAGATATATTAGAAAATTGGGTAACATTAAGTAGAGATAGAAAATTTTCAGCAATTTTTGCAACAAGCAGTATTCCAGAAGCAATTGAATACTATAAATTATTAAAAGATAAGAAGAAAATGGGTATTCACAATTTAAATATAACCGCTTTATTTGACCCTAATATTGATAATAATGAAGGCTTTGCTATTAAGGAAGAAGGCTTGTTAGAAATTATAGAAGACTATAATAATTTATATGAGCAAAACTACACCATACCAACTTTTGATAAAATGAAAAAAGATATATCATTAAGATTAGCACATAAAAAACCATATAACAGAATACAGCAAAAGGAACAAATAGATTTGCTTATAGTTGTTGATCAAATGTTAACTGGATTTGATTCTAAATGGTTGAACACATTATATTTAGATAAAGTTCTAAAATACGAAAATATAATTCAAGCATTCTCAAGAACAAATAGATTGTTTGGAGAAGAAAAACCATTCGGAATAATTAAATACTACAGAAAACCTCATACAATGGAACAAAACATTAAAAGAGCTGTTAAATTGTATTCTGGAGATAAACCAGTAGGACTGTTTGTTGAAAAATTAAATACAAACATAAAAAAATTAAATGAAATATATCATGAAATTGAAGAAATATACAGAAGTTGCAATATATTAAATTTTGAAAAACTTCCTGATACAAAATCTGAAAAAATAAAATTTGCATCTTCCTTTAAAGAACTTAATCAAGTTTTAGAATCAGCAAAAATACAAGGCTTTAGATGGAACAAAGATGAATACGTTTTTAAAAATGAAACATTATTTATAGAATTTTCTGAACACAACTTTAATACTTTATTAGCAAGATACAAAGATTTATATCATTTTAGCAAAGATGAAAATGACAATGATGAAGATAATGTTCCGTTTGACATTGATGGATATATAACATCAATTGATACTGGAAAGATTGATTCAGATTACATGAATACAAAATTCGAGAAATATTTAAGAGCTTTAGCTCAAGAAAATATAAGTAGTGAAGAATTGGAAAAGACCTTAAATGAATTGCATAAATCTTATTCTTCATTAAGTCAAGAAGAACAAAAATATGCTCAAATTTTTATTCACGATATACAAAGTGGTGAAATTGTCATTGAAAAAGGAAAAACCTTTAGAGAATATATTACAGAATATATGCATAATGCCGAAAATGATCAAATAAAGAAAGTTGCTAATATTCTTGGACTTAATGAAAATAAATTAAGAAATATAATAAGCTTAAAAGTAAATGAAAATAATATAAATGCATTTGGTCGATTTGATGAATTATTAGCTACTGTTGATTATGATAAAGCAAAAAAATATTTAGAAAGTATATCTCTAAAAGAATTATCTATGTTTGATGTTAACATTGAGGTAGGGGAGTTATTAAGAAAATTTATTTTAGGTAATGGCCTTGATATTGATAATTATAAATTAAATATTTAACAAGATACTATTTTAGTAACTTGTATTGATTAAAGGAGAGAGAATTTCTCTCTTTTTTTTATTCTTGGGAACAGCGTAAGCTAGAAGAAATATATAAATTTCAATATGGAGAATTTAATAATAACCCTAGCAATGGAGGAATTTATCCTGTATATGGGGCAAATGGCATTATTGGAGGATACACGAATTATAATGCTGAAAATTCTGTAATAATAGGACACATGGGAGAATATGCTGGTTCTGTTTTATGGGGGAACGGAAAACATTTTGTTACCTATAATGGTACAATTTCTAAGCCTAGAGGAAAAAATGTTGTATCCAAATTTGGTTATTATATGTTGTACCAAAAAGATATAAATAAAATTTGTGGTGGAAGTGGATTACCATTTTTATCATACGAACAACTTAACAAAATTGAAGTATGCTATCCTAAAGATATTAAAGAACAGAAATCAATTGCTAATTATTTAACTAATATAGATAACCTTATCACTCTTCATCAGCAAATAAGATTTAGAGGAGGATTTATAAATGAAAAACTTATTAAGAAAAAGTGAATTATTTTATGAATATTATGAAAGATGGATTAATGTTTATAAAGAAGGTGCAATAAGAGAGATTACTATGAAAAAATACAAATTATCTTTATCCTGGATAAAAAAGCTAGCACCTGACCTACATGTACAAGAATTAAATAGGATAACTTATCAAAAAATTTTAAACGATTTTGCAGAAACACATGAAAGACAAAGTACAATGGATTTTCATCATCAATTAAAAGGAGCAATTTTAGATGCTGTTGATGAAGGCTTAATAGATCGTGATCCAACAAGAAAAGCAATAATAAAAGGAAAAAAACCTTCTGAAAAGAAAATAAAATATCTAAATCATTTTGAACTTCATAAATTAATAAATGAATTAGATTTATCAACCGAAATAAATAATGACTGGTTAATATATTTAATTGCAAAAACAGGGATGAGATTTTCAGAAGCACTAGCAATAACGCCAAAAGATTTTGATTTACCACATCAAACATTATCAGTAAGTAAAACATGGAATTATAAAGGGGATGGGGGATTTGAACCTACAAAAAATAACTCATCTATAAGAAAAATTCAATTAGATTGGCAAACAATTATACAATTTTCAGAATTAATAAAAGGATTAGATGAAGACAAGCCAATATTTATAGATAAAAAAATATATAATTCTACAATTAATGAAACATTAGAAAGGCATTGTAAAAAAGCTGATGTACCAGTAATATCAGTACATGGATTAAGACATACTCATGCATCAATATTGCTTTTTGCTGGAGTTTCCATTGCTAGTGTTGCTCATCGCTTAGGACATTCAAGTATGACAACAACTCAAAAAACATATTTACATATTATACAAGAACTTGAAAATACGGACATAGATATAATTATGCGTTCTTTAACATCATTAAATAAATAATGATGACGCTGATGAAGAGTGATAAGGTTATCTATTTTCTCAAATGTTTCAGAGATTTTGATTTGTTCATATTTTTTAGGAATAAATGGTTCAAAATTTTCTACAACTTCTTTTGAGATGTTCAATTGAGATGAACCTGCTCCGTTGATTTTAAAATAGGCTTGCCCTGCATTAATACATGTAAATAAAAATCTTGGAAATACACTGTCATTTGGTCTAAGCAGTGCAACTCTTTGATTAAGTACAAATCTATTATTCTCAGGTATTACAGCAACTCTTCCTAGTAGATCACCATGTCCCACATCACTCAGTACCATAACCAAGTCGTCAATTTGTAAGGTTTCATCTGACTCATCAATATATTTACCAGAAGATTTTAATCCTCCATCAATTGATACTGAATTCAAATTTATTAGTTCGTATTTTCCTGTAGAAGATTGCTTATCTTCATGTCCAGTCCCATTTTTATATGTGGACATATCTTTAAGCTTACGCTGTTCCCAAGAATTACATAATTTTTTATTTTTTCATATCAATAAAATAATCAACAACAGTAGTTAAAAAATATTTATATGAAGAAATCGCAGCATTAAATCTAGAAAATGAGCCGCTAGAAGCACTTTGTATAGAAAGGGATATCAATATGCTAGAAATTGACCTTAAATATGCAGGAAGGAGGTGTTAAGTATGATAAGAAAATTAATAAATAGCATTAAAAAAAGAGTCCACAGACGCAAACTATGGAACTCAATAATCAAAATTCACTATGATTTTTGATAAATAGGGGAATAACTTCCTCTAGAAAGATGCTATCACAAGTTAATATTTTTGTAAAGAGGTGTTAATGAAATTGTTAAAATGTGCTGCATGATAAAGACACAACAGAAGATGGAGAAAAGAAGAAAGAACATATACATGTATTCTTTCAATTTGAGAACGCAAGAAGTTTAGAATCAGTAGCGGAAGAACTACACATCCCGGTGTACGATTTAAAAAAGATAAGCAGTAAAAGGGGAGCAATAAGATATCTAACACATATAGACCACCCTGAAAAATATCAATATAGCAAAGACAATATAGTAAGTAATATAGAAATAGAAAAATACTTTAAAGAAAAGGAAAATGAGGGAGAAGAGATAGCAAAAATAATTATGTATCTTTATGGAGAGAAAAGAAAAGTAAGTATTTGTGAAGTAATGTGCTATGCAATAGATAATAAAATATATGCCTCATTTAGAAGAGCAGGTAATCAAATGATTAAAATAATAGAAGAACACAATAAAATATATGAAAAGAGGAACAAATTTGGATAATTTTTTAGAGAAAACATATAAAGAAAATAAAGATACAGTAAAATTAGAACTTACAATAAAGGATTTTAAAGATATTTATAGTTTTTTAAAGACATTTGAGAAGAAATTGAACAAGTTACAGATATTTAACATAAAAACTAGCATAGAAGTTAATTGGAAAGATGAAAATTGTAGATTCTAAAATCGGGCTAGACGTTGGGAGAGTTCACGTCTAGCCCTTTTTTAGTGAGTTGTAACATTGCACAAAATAAAAGTTTCGTGCAAAAAGTAATACTTTTTCATATCAAAGAATCTTGCCTAGTAGTTCATATAAAGTATTTGTTCTATATAGTTTATTCGAATACTTACTTTCATAATGATATCTTATAATATTCAAGTCATATTA
>CAVHNT010000051.1:15323-18064 GCA_963637565.1 bacterium | reverse complement strand
CCGTATAATAGTGAATTTCATAAAATGTGGTATAAAAAATTTTACAAAATAGAGTCAGAAATTTATTGGAAATGATTCTTAAAAAATTTTCATATAAAAAAACTTGTCAAAAAAGGTCGCTTGTTGTAATATTAGTACGGACAAAATAACTAAAATATTTTTCTACGAGTGTAGAGAAAGGAGAATTTGGTATGTATACCAAACGGATTGCGTACTTTTCCATGGGGTCTGGCATCTACAATGATTTACTAACATACGGTGGAGGTCTGGAGATTCTTGCTGGAGACATGATTAAAGAAGTAATTGATCATAAAGATTTGTATCCAATTACCTTTTTCCATATTCTTTGGAAAAAAGGGTACTATTTGCAGAAAATTCGTGAAAATGGTGAAGTAGTTGACATCGAACCTCAAAATAACGCTTGGGAAAAGTATCTTGAAGATACCGGGAAATTTGTTCATGTAAGGATTTTTGACAGAAGTATTAAAGTAAAGATTTGGAAACTTAAGAATGGACCAGTATATTACCTTGATACTGATATTGAAGAGAATGAAATCTTTAGAAACATTACTTTTAACCTGTATGGTGGTGCTTGGAATGAACCGGAAAAAGAGCGTGTGGCCCAGGAGATTGTCTTGGGCATTGGTGGTGTGAGAGCTATTAAGGCGCTTGGTCTTTCAATTGACGGCTATCACTATAATGATGGACATCCTGCTTTTGCGGGACTCGAGCTCATTTCAGAACGTAAAAAAATCTATAAGGAACAAAATCCTGAAATGACAGATGAAGAATGTTTTAAAAGGGCTTGGCGACATGTGAAGGAGCGCACTGCCTTTACTACTCATACTAACGTGCCTGCAGGCAATGAATCTCATCCTATCGATATGCTAATTGAACTTGGTGCTAATGTTGATTTGACACGAACAGAACTTGAGAAAATTGGCGGAGAACCTAATTTTGGTATGACAGTTGCATCACTTAGACTTGCTTCTATGGCTAATGGTGTTTCGCGTATTCAAGTGCTTGCTGCAAGAGATATGTGGCATTGGATTGAAGAAGCCCCCAATATCATTGCAATTACTAATGGTGTTCATAAAGGAACTTGGCAAGATGATGACATTGGGTCTGCTTTTAGTAAAAATGATGTTAAGGGCATTTACGAAGCACATGCACGCTGCAAGAAAGAACTTCTTAGAACAATCAAAGAACGTACAGGAGTCGAGTTTAAAGAAGATAGAATCTTAATTGCTTTTGCGAGACGTGCAACGGAGTATAAACGTTGGAACTTGATTTTTAGAGAAAAAGAACGTTTTGAATTCTTAATTAAAAACTATGATATTCAACTTGTATTTGCAGGAAAATCGCATAGAAATGATACAAGTGGTAAGAAGTTCATCTCTGACGTTTACTACCTTTCAAAGCAATATCCTAATAATGTTGTATTCTTGGAGGGGTATGACATTTCACTTGCACAAAAACTTGTTTCTGGTGCTGATGTATGGCTTAACAACCCAAGAGTTCCTTTAGAAGCTTGTGGAACATCAGGTATGAAAGCAGCGATGAATGGCACCCTTAATCTTAGTACGCTTGATGGTTGGTGGCGTGAAGCAGCTATCCATGGCGTAAACGGCTGGAATATCGGAGATGGGAATCCTAATTCTTTGTTCCATGACGAAAATGATGCAAAATCTTTGATGAGAGTACTTAAACATGAAGTAATACCTGCGTACGAAAATAAAGACGTATGGGCTAACATGATGTATGCATCCGTTGTAACAGCTAATCAATATTCAACTTCTCGGATGGTTGAGGAATACTTTGTGAATCTGTACAATTATTTAAAGACCTAAAAAGAATGGCAGAAAATCACTAATTGATTTTCTGCCATTCTTTAATTTATGCAATAGTTTTTATTCCATTCAGTCGAACACTCTCGAGGGTTGAAAGACTGAGAATCGAAGATTTTCAGCCTTCTTGGTGTAAAAATAAAAAGGTTAAACAGGTCTATTAGCATGTCCATTCGTGTACTTTTCACCAGATAATTTATAACCCGCTTTATGAGTATCAATAATATTTTGCACTTCAATAGCAGTTTCATCTATTATATCAAGTCTAATTGAGTCAACATTTAAATTGTTAGATTCAATAGAACAAATTTTTGAATTGAAAAGTTGAGACTGACAATCAATATTATCGCTTATAACTCTAAATTCCATATTCATTCTGTCACGCAAAAAATATTTATCATTCTTTAAGCAAGGCATAGAACATTTTTTGCTTGCACAAAAGCCTCCAGCAATGCATCCTATAGGACAATATTCAGAGGTCATAACGCAGGTGTTACCATATACAACCATTTCTCTTTTTATATCCGTATCACCAAGAGAATTAATTTGGTTATGCGTTAATTCTTGAGATAAAATAGCCTTATCAAAACCTAATGATTTTAAAGTAAATAAAGAATATGTGTTAAAAGTATTAAATGTGTAATTTGCAATAAGTTCTGTTTTAATATTCTCCCAATATTCAAGTTGACCTATATTGGATAAAACGAAACCATCTACATTCTTGCTTAATTCTTCAATATTTTCTTTTATTAATCTTACATAATTAGACTTTGTAATTGAAGGAAGAAGAATATATTTTTTACCAGCAAATTGATTAAGTATTTCAATATTTTTAAGAGAGTCTTTAAAAGTAAAATAATAATTATCAACATTTTTTAAAGCAATGTATTCTTT
>CAVHNT010000051.1:0-15313 GCA_963637565.1 bacterium | reverse complement strand
TTACGCAATTTATTAAAAAATACGGAAACTTCTTTTTCTTTTTTTGCAATATACTTTTTAGGTTTATCGAGTAATTTCTTTGAAATTACTTTTTTATCATTACCAAGAAAATACCTTTCATACTCACTAAACGCACATCTTCTAACATCATTTAAAGAGCTGACTGGAATAAACAAATTTTCATCCAAGTCTATATCTAAATTATCTATTTCAAATGGCGTGTTTCCTGTTTTTCTTAGTTGGATAGCAATCTTTTCTTTTGTTATTGGTTGATTCTCTGCAACATCTGGAATAATGTTTGAAGTATACTCAAATTCATTAATATTTAATTTTATGGGACTATCTTTCTTTATATAAGCTTTTACATCAACCCTAGAATGCACAACAAAACCTCTAGAAAATGTTTCGCGAAGTCTTTGATTTAGTGCTTTGTCTAAAGTTTTATAAATTTTATCTCCAATGTTAATTTCACCATGAATTCTTCCAATCTTGTTTCCTAGAATTTCACTAACTATAGTAGATGGAGAGTTGTTAGAGTTATTCCAGATTTCAATTCCATCACCAATATGTATATTTGAAATATTGTCAACAGTGATATATCTTTTTCCATCATAGCTAGTAACCTTACCAACATAAATACCCCAGTTTTTAGGCTTTTCGTAGCACATCATATCTTTACCAGTTTTTCCAAGAAGATATCCTTTAGAAAAGCCACCTCTATTAAAAATTTGAGTTAGTATGCTTTTATCATCTGATGTTGGTACTACATTTTCACAGTTAATTAATTTATTAATATATTTTCTATAAATACTTACCACGGCAGCAACATATTCGGGAGATTTCATTCTACCTTCTATTTTTAATGAAACAACATTTGGAAGGTCTTTTAAAAGTTCTAAAGAGCACAAATCTTTTGGACTTAGCAAATATCCTTTTGCAATTTCTTCATTATTTTTGATTAATGAGTATGGTAATCTACAAGGTTGTGCACATTTTCCGCGATTTCCACTTCTATCACCAATCATACTGCTCATAAGACATTGTCCAGAATAGCAAACACACAATGCGCCGTGAGCGAATATTTCAATTTCTGTAGAAGTGTTGTCACAAATATATTTTATTTCTTCAAAGGTTAATTCACGAGCCAAAACAACTCTTGAAAAACCAAGTTTCGTCAATTCTTCCACACATTCTAAATTGTGAGCACTAAGTTGGGTGCTTGCGTGCAAAGTCAAATCAGGAATATTTTCATGTAGCACTTTAGCAAGTCCTAAGTCTTGTACAATAACGGCGTCAACACCAATTGAATAAATATCAAAAGCAAACGATAACGCTTCGGCGATTTCTGAATCATCTAATAGTGTATTCATAGTTATATGTATTTTTACGTTTCTCAAATGAGCATATTCTATTATTTTCTTTAGTTCATCAATATCAAAGTTCGAAGCATTTGCACGTGCATTAAAAAGTTTACCACCAAGATAAACGGCATTTGCACCATTTTCTACGGCAGCAATAAAAGAATCATAACTTCCAGCAGGTGCAAGTAATTCTATATTATTTTTCATAAAAAACTCCTTAAAATTATATCGAAATAATTTTACCATAATATATACATTTTGTAAACATAAATACCGTCGCTCTAAAGAGCTAGGTCTTGCTGTGTTCGAATCCCACAAATTTAAAGCAAAATAAAAAAAGCCTCAACTAACGTTGAAACTTTTTTATTTTGGCTGGGGTGGTAGGATTCGAACCCACGGACTGTCAGAGTCAGAGTCTGATGCCTTACCACTTGGCGACACCCCATTATCATAATTTGTATCATGAAGCTTCTTTTACATCGTCAGAGCCGAGATGGGTAATAGGTTTCCATTCAAGGTTCTTGTTAAAAAAAGCCATAATTATCACAAACCATGATACCAAAAAAATGGGGTAAGTTGCAATACCTTTCCATACTTTTTTAACACTTTTTTCTATAATATAGTTATTATAAAAGCTTGTAACGTGGAAGAAAGATTGAAACTGGTGCATATACAGCTTCATATGGACTTCGTCCTGTTATTTCTTTGAACTCAAATCTTTTAGATATATCAAATACAACAACTAATGAGCAAAGTGAAAAAACAACATGGAATATCAAATAAAATAGTTTTGACCTGTTTAATATAAAAAACTTTAATAAAATTTTGTGCTAAGTTTATATGATATATTATTTTCTTATATGATTCGTTGACGTTGTTTTTGCAAAATGGTACTATAATTAATGAAGGATGGTGTTAGATAATGGCAAAAATTCCAGTGTGTCCATATTGCAATTGTGAAATGAATATAGCTAGTGGAAGAACTTCCTCAAAGTGTTTGTATTGCGGAAATATCATTAGAATTATTAATGGAAAGTTATATAAGAGTGAAGAGGTACCACCAGAAGTTGCATTTTGTTTTACAGCACTTTTTGCAAATATTGCTCGTGGTCATGATGGTCATGAAAATGAGTACTTTGACTTTTTAACTAACTTTTTAAGAAATCAAAATTTAACTAAAAAGCAATATGAGTATTTAATTAATTATTACAGAAAAGAGAGTAGAAATATATTTTCATTTGGTCATGAAAGTAATAAAAATATAATTAAAAGATTAAAAAATGTTATAGATGAAACATGTGCTTCAATGCCAATGTCTGAACAAGAAAACTATGAGGATAGCGTGCTTAAAATTATTCTTGGTTTTATGAAAAAAGGTGGAACATTCAACGATAATGAAAAAAAGATTATAGAATTATATAAAACAATGTTTGACATAGATGAAAAAAGATATAATTCGATATATAAAGAAAAGGAAGAGGAAACAAAAAACAAGAAAGATATTTCTGAAATTTTTGATGAAATTCAAGAAAATCTTGAAAATAATTTCTCAAAGAAAAAATTTATATCCGAGACCGTATTGGCTTTTAAAAGACCATTCGTTATAAAGAACACATCAGAGCATTTAAAAAATATAATTGCTATTTTTTCAAAAGAAAACATATTTGTAGAGGGCATATTAAACACAATCTCTTCTACATTAAAAAGATACCAAATACTAAGCAATGAATCGATTAAATTTGACTTTATTATGTATAAAAAAGATGAATCATTTGGAAATTTTGTTAATGCTTTTTGTGATGCTTTAAATGCAAAAAATGAAGTTATGATATTTGAAAACTTCAATCTTGCAAATGAATCATGTAAAGAGTTTATAAGAAGTCTTTGTAGATTTGGAAGAGTAGAAGTTAATACACCAAGAGGTCTTTTAGAAATTAAAGTAGATGGTGAATATTTTGTTTTTATTAATTCAAACTCCGAAAGTGAGTTTTCAGAAGATTTAGGAAATGATATATATCAATCCATAAAAGATGTTATAAAAATAGATGAGTTCACAGATGATGAAATAAGCCAATTGATTGGTGGGTCACTAACGTCATTAGAAAATAGATGCAAGCAAGAGTTGGGCGTAAATCTTATGTGTACATCAGACCTTTGTGCATATTTAAAAACTCTATACAATCAAATGACAGGAATTAATGGTGTTAATTTGTTAATAGAACATAAGATTTATGAACCAGTTTCTGAGTATAAGTTAAATGGCAAAATTACAAAAGATACAAAGAATATTATAACATTTACTCAAGATAAAATTGTTCTTATGATAGATGATGAAGTGATATTTTTAGATGATTTAAATCAAACTAAAACATCAGACAAATTATTAAAAGTAAAAAATAAATTACTTTCTATGGTTGGTCTTGATGAAGTTAAAGAATATATGCTTAAACTTGAAGATAATATTTCGGCACAACAAATGAGGAAAAGGGCAGGCTTGAAAGTTGCACCAGTTCCTCTCAATATGATTTTTACGGGTAATCCAGGAACAGGTAAAACAACCATGGCTAGAATTGTTGCAAAATATTTAAATGCACTTGGAATGTTATCTAAGGGACAGTTTGTGGAAGTTAGTAGAGCTGATTTAATTGGCGGATACGCCGGTGAGACGGCATTGATTACACGCGAAAAGCTTACAGAAGCTTTGGGTGGAGTTATTTTTGTTGATGAAGCATACTCATTGTTGAATTCGAAGAATGATAACTATGGAAAAGAATGTATAGATACATTTGTAAAAATTATGGAGGATAATAGAGAAAATCTTGTTGTAATATTTGCTGGATATAAAGATGAAATCGAAGAAATGTTAAGAATTGAACCAGCATTAAAATCTAGATTTCCTAATGTTATAAATTTTAAAGATTATTCAGCTGAAGAAATGTATAAAATTGCGGAATTAATAGCTAAGCAAAATGAATATAGAATAGATACTCAATGTTATGAGCCCCTTATTGAATATTTTGAATCTACAATATATAAAGGAAAAAATCCGAATGGAAATGGAAGATTAGTAAGGAATGTGGTTGAGAAAGCAATTGCAAATCAGGCTGTTAGAATAGTTAATGAAAATGAAGTTGATTATTCTTTGATAAAGCTTGAGGACTTTGACTTGAAAAAGAAAGAAGAGTTTGATTTAGAAAAGTCATTGCAAGATATTATAGGTTTAGAAAATGTTAAAGACTTTTTAAGAAATCAGCATAATATTTTAAAAGCACAAGAAAAAAGGAGAAATTTAGGAATAACTGCTGATACTACTCAATCATTAAATATGATTTTTTACGGCAATCCAGGAACAGGTAAAACAACTGTTGCAAGATTAATAGCAAAAATGTTGAAAGATATGGGCTTTTTAAGGATTGGACAGTTAATAGAGTGTTCGCGTGCGGATCTAGTTGCAGAGTACGTTGGACAGACAGCACCAAAAACAACAGATGTTTTTAACAGTGCTTTAGGTGGAGTTTTATTCATTGATGAAGCTTATTCACTTTCCGGTGGCACAGACAATGATTTTGGCAAAGAAGCAATAGACACGTTAATAAAACTTATGGAAGATCATAGGGGCGAAATCGTTGTTATACTTGCAGGGTATAATAAAGAAATGAAAGAGTTTTTAAAAATAAATTCTGGACTTGAATCTCGATTTCCTTTAAAGCTTGATTTTCCTGATTATACCGTGCATGAACTTATAGAAATATTCAATAAGATGGTTAATGAAAAAGGATTCAAAGTAGATACAGCTGCACAAGCCTTAATAAATGATAGAATAGAATTTTTGAAGAAAAAAGAAACAAGTCAATCTGGTAATGGTAGAATGATTAGGAACCTAATTGACGAAATTGTAAGAAATCAAAGTGATAGAATTGCAAATTCAGAAAATATATTATCAGGCGAGATTAATTTGATACTTCTAGAAGATGTTGGAAAGAATTTTGAAACTGAAAATGCAGACTTTGATTATGAAAAAGCTCTTGAGGATATTATAGGGCTTGAATCTGTAAAGCAATACATACGAATGTTGGCAGCCAGAATCAAGATTATGAATGAAAGGAAAAGACTTGGTTTAATTGTTAACACCGAACAATCTCTTCACATGATTTTTGAAGGTAATCCTGGAACAGGAAAAACAATGATGGCAAGAATAATCGCCAATATGCTGTATAAGTTAGGCGTTATTTCAACAAACACATTGGTAGAAACTGATAGAGCAGGCCTAGTTGCTCCTTATGTTGGACAGACGGCAATAAAAACAACAGAAAAAGTAAGTGAAGCATTTAATGGTGTACTGTTCATAGATGAGGCGTATTCATTGTCTCAAGGTGGGGATAATGATTTTGGAAAAGAAGCAATTGATACATTAATAAAATTAATGGATGACAATAGAGATAAGCTAGTGGTTATACTAGCAGGTTATACAAAAGAAATGAAAGAATTCTTGGATGTTAACTCTGGCTTGCTATCTAGATTTCCAAATGTTATCGAGTTTGAAGACTATTCTATTGATGAATTACTTACAATAGCTAAGAAAATGTATGAAAAGAATGGATACAAAATCACTGATGAAGCTATTGAAAGACTTAAAGAAATTATATGTATTGCAAAACAAGATACTAGGTTTGGAAATGGCAGATTCGTTAGAAACGTGTTTGAACGTTCATTAAATAATCAAGCTTTGAGACTTTCTAAAGAAACTAATATCAATGCGGAGGCTTTAACAAATATTTTGCCTGAAGATTTAAATTAATAGCTAAAGAGTGAAAGTCGAATAATTTAAGCTTTCTTATGGAGGGATGTAAATGAAATTAAGTCAGAATACAATAATTCCTAAAATTATAGGCATGAAAAGTGAACTTGATATTATTTCAAAATTAATAGATAAAATCATAGAGTTGATTTATATGGAAGATGCTTTAGGTTTTGCTAAAGAAACAGAAAATTTAATTAATGATTTTCCAAAATTAAAATATTTTAGTGATGAAGCAGAAAGTATAAAAGAATGTTTAATAGATTTATATGATGGATATGAAAGTAAAGAAAGTGCAACAGATTATATGAATTTTATGAAGAGGGTAGTAATCAATGCCCAAGAGTATATGGCTAAATAAAAATTTTATATATTTATAATGTGGAAGGAGATTAATGAGATGAAGAAAAGCTTTAACAAATTATTAATTATAGCAATTATAAGCATAGTATTAACTGGAATCCTTTGCTTTGCTGTAATTGTATCTACTGATTTTACTCAGTTTGCAATGCAGGAATTAGAAAAAAATTCGGATAGAATGGAGTTAGAGATTTCGCAGAATGCAGAACTATTAAAAAACAGTATGTGTGATTCACCATTAGTTTTATCATATGTTACGTTTGTTGTTGTAACTCCAACGACTTTTTCTTTGATAATACTAGTCTCACAAATATTTGCAAGAGTGTTCCAAATTGGTAAGTTTAAAAATTGGAAATACATAACTGGATTAGTATTTACATATCTTTCGGTTGGAGCAATTATATTTATGACTCTAAACATGTTGGCAAATGTAATTTTGTGTGTATTGAAAATGGAAAAAATCTTTATGGGTATTGCTTGTGTAATAAATATTATTACTTTTGTATTATTTATAAAGGAATTAATAAAAATGGATAAAATCAACAAGATGAGTGAAGAAACCGCATAAACAAGCTCACCTAAACCGAGCCAATAAGAATAAAATTCACCAACTAATAATTATTTGCATACTTATGTATTGGATGTGATAAGTATGTTGGAAATACAAAAAAAATTAACGATAGTTAATAGAACAATAGCAAAAAATAGAAAAATAAAATATATAGTTATTCATTATGTTGGAGCGGTATCTACCGCTAAAAACAATGTTGACTATTTTTATGACAAAGATAGAAAGTCGTCAGCTCATTATTTTGTTGATGAAAAGTCTATATGGCAATGTGTTGAAAATAGCAACATTGCATGGCATTGCGGTGGGGCAAAAAAATATTTTAGTGAGTGCAGAAACAGTAATTCCATAGGAATTGAGCTTTGTTGCAAAAAAGACAAGAGTGGAAAATGGTATTTTGAACCTCAAACATTAAATAATGCTATAGAACTTGTTAATCATTTAAAAGAAAAATATGGTATCAAAAATGAAAATATTATAAGACATTATGATGTTACTCACAAAGTTTGTCCTAAGCCTTTTGTAGATGATGCAAAATATTGGAGTGACTTTAAGAGGAGGTTAGGTGTGAAAGAATTTGTGGATTCGGAAGAAGCATTAAGCTTTTTGGTTAAAGAGGGAAGAATTACAAGTGAGACTTATTGGAGAAATGCATTAACAATAGTTAGAAATTTGGATAGTTTGATTATAAAATGGGCAAATGATGTTCAAAAGATAAAGTAAATGACTAATTAATAAAAAACTTCTCAACAAAAGTTGGATACTATTACCCCATTGAATAAGCAGACGATTTGTTTGTTATTAAATTATATAATTATTATGAAATAATACTATGAAACCAATAAAAATGTGCATTTGGAGAAGTTGTTGATATTCTAGAGAATTATAGAGCAAAAAAAGACAAAGGAAGGATGCTCGAATATGAACCAGAGTTTTAATACAATTAAAAAACAAATACAAAAGTGTGATATATGTAGGGAACGATTTGGATTTAAACCACATCCTATATTTTTAGGTAATGAACATTCAAAAATTGTACAAATAAGTCAGGCACCTTCTGCAACTGTTCATGAAACGTTAAAACCTTTTACAGATATGAGTGGAAAAAAGTTAAAATACGATTGGTATCAAATAACAGATGATGTGTTTTATAATCCAGATAATTTCTATATTGCTGCTTTGGCACATTGCTATCCAGGGAAAGATTCTAGAGGTAATGATAGAATGCCACCTAAAATCTGTTATAAAAAATGGATAAAAGAAGAGTTGAAATATATTGATAATAAAATATATATTTTAATTGGTGCTAAGTCTGCTAAAACATTTTTTCCAAATGAAAACTTTAATGATTTAGTCTTCGAAGATAATAATTTAAATGGCAAATTAACTTTAGTATTGCCTCATCCATCTCCACTTAATATTAAATGGTTCAAGGACCATCCTGCTTTTCTTGATAGTAGGATTAAAGAAATTAGAGAAATAATTAAAGATACATTGGAGTGATTTTATGTTAGATATTCAACAATTGCAAAAAGATATTTATCAAAACAAATTAGACAAAGGTTTTAATGTTACTGACATTAACAAAGAATTTTGCTCAATATATGGAGAAGTTGCTGAAGCATATGAAGCATGGAGAAAGAAAAAAGATGATGTTGGTGAAGAAATTGCCGACATTGTTATTTACTTGCTTGGACTATGTGAAATATTAGGAATAGACTTCGAAAAAGAAATATTAAGTAAGGTTAATAAAAATAAGCACCGTGAATATAAAATTATTGATGGGGTTAATACTCGAACTAAGGAGTATGTTGAAAAAAATAATCAATAATGATTATAAAAAAATAGAAAGCTACTTGTAAAACTAATCTACAAGTGGCTTTTTTATTTTGGCTGGGCTGGGAGGATACTCTCGCACTGCTCGAGGATTCCTTCGGAATGCCCCCCTGAAATCTCTGCACACCTGCGGTGTTTGAGCTTTCGCGGTTCGAATCCTTTGAGCAAAATAAAAAAGCCTCAACTTACGTTGAAACTTTTTTATTTTGGCTGGGCTGGGAGGATTCGAACCGCCGAGATGCCAGAGTCAAAGTCTGGTGCCTTACCACTTGGCTACAGCCCAATATTAAAATTAAATACTTGGGGTGAAAGATGGGACTCGAACCCACGACCTCCAGGGCCACAACCTGGCGCTCTAACCAACTGAGCTACATCCACCATGATTCACTATCTCCAAATGCAAGATATATTCTAATCTATTTTTTACATAAAGTCAATACTAAATTTTTATTTGTGAGTAAAACAGCAAAATGTTACAAAATAAAATCTTTCTCAACATTTACATTGTATTTTTTTAATTGTATAATTATTTGTAGGAGATAGTACATGCATTGGGATATGTTTAAACATATCTGAATATTTCTCTATATTCTTAATTTTTAGGGGTATTTTGCATGAGAAGCTTGTGCATAAAGCGTGCACAAATAATTGGGGTAGTTCTACCTAGTTGTCGATTAAATTACACTCTTAAGTGTTTCCAATTTTCTCCTTTTTTAAAGGAAATCGACCTGTCTTCGCCAGAAAAGAAAAATTGGTTATAATAACAAAGGAGAATGGTATGGCTTTGCTACGTTATATGGATAGTTATGAAATAATGTCTATATTATCTA
This sequence comes from bacterium, assembly GCA_963637565.1. GTDB lineage: Bacteria > Bacillota > Clostridia > TANB77 > UBA1234 > UBA1234. Next base: position 5,560 of record CAVHNT010000051.1, on the reverse strand, counting down.
ATATTAGTAAGAATAAAGTCTATAAAAATATTAAGTTAAGTGTCCCATATTGGTTTAGGTTGGAGGTTGTTGATTTTCAGGAGAAAAATAATAAACCTTCTTTTGTTGATGCCTTGAAACGGATATTTGCATGATTCTATAAATAATTATTACTCAGAATACTTAATGGATGAATTAGCAAATAACATATTAAAAGGTAATATTCCGGAAATGCTTGATGTAATTCCAAATGAAGATATAAGATTAAGGTACATTAAGAAGGTAAAAGATTCACATATAAAGTCGATTCTCGCTGCTACACTAAGTAATGACGAATTAAAAATGGAATATTTAAAGAGCTTTTCAAAAGAAAGAGATAGAGTTAGTATAATATCTTCTCTAAGCGAAGATATAAAAAAAATAAATATGTTGCCAACCCTTAGCGAATATGCTAAGGCTGAAGTTATTAGTGCACTTGAAGATGATAACGAGAAAAAAAGATTAATTTTTTCAGGACTTGTGCGTCATGATAAAATTGCTGATATTATACAGAGCATGAGAGATGATAATCAAAAAGTGGAGTTAATTAAATTAGTTGATAGTGATACTGCAAGGGCTAGAATAATCATTAGTTTAAGTGATTTAGAGTTGAAAAAGAAATTATTTGAAACAGAAGTAAGAGATTGCAGAGTGAAGAAAAGAAAGTTAATGAAGTTTGTTTTATCGTTACCTAAATCTGAACAATTTTCTTTCTTTTATGATGTTGATGATAAAGCCAAAGTGCAGATATTACAAGATTGTGATGTTGAAACAATGCTTAATTTTTTGGATGCTTTTGAAAAAGATTCATCTAAAAAGGAATTGCTTAGTTATGTGCCAAATGAAAAGTTATTAGAATACGTTGCATTTCATTTAACTGATAGACATACTAGGTATTCACAAATAGATAGCCTTCAAATTACAGAAGACGAAGCAAAGAAAATTGCTGATAAAAAAGTAGAGGATATAGTTAAATATGGAAATTTAAGTGCAGAAGAAAGGATTACTTGCTTAAAAAACTATTTTTTATCAATTAACGGTGATAACACAAAAGTATTGAGAGAACTATTGTCAAAGGAATTATTAGTTGATGTATTAAGATACTATTTTGGTATTGATAGTGGTTGCATACCTGTTAATATGATAAATGAAATTAAACAGATATATGACATATCTGGAAAAAATAAATTGGTTTTTGAAATACCTGATTTCTGGGATATAGCAGACACTGGAAATGTAGAGTATATAAGGAAGCTTCTTGAAAAGAGTGGGGCACTGTTACTGTTTCCTGTAAGATGTGAGGCAAAAAGACTAAAGCAGTATGATAATATAGTAAAAGGAAACTTTGAAAAAGCATACTTTGATCGAAAAAATAGATATATTGTTGTTGATAATGTTGGTATAGAATTGCCAGAACAATATAGTGAAATATATCATTCAATAGATGATGAAAAAGACAATAAACATATTGAAGAACGTGTAGACGAACAATGTGACAATGTGTCAATAAAAAAATCATTGGTGGATATACCTTCGCAATGTATAAGATATATTCAAGATATAGCGTTAGAGTTATTGAGTAATCAAAATCTTTCTTCATCAGATGTTAAACAATTATTTACCTCAGAGCGGCAAATTATTAAACACATTTAATATAGGCGATTTTACTATTAAAGTTGGAGGAAAAAGAACAACGCCGAATGTGCCAAAACATGATAATATTTTGAAGCCTATTTTAAGCTTTGAGTTTAATAGTCATAAAGGTGAAGTAGAAGATGCTCCAATTTTTGTTGAAGTACAGCCTTTGGTGAAAAATATATATGAAATAAAACTTGCTCATCATGAAAAATTGGAAGTTTTACAGTATTTGTACAACTCATTAAGAGAGGACAATATAATATGGGGAGATGCAGAAGCACAAAATATGGCTTATTATATACCACGAAATTATAGTAGAATGCCAATATCAGAAAATACAGAAAAGAAAATCGAAAGTGATAAAAATGTGAGAATTCGTTATTTTGATGGCGTAGGTAGAGATGAAAATGAAGAGCCAAGATGGGTGGTAACAGATACGGATTTTATCTATACCAGTGAAACTCCAATGGACGAAGCTAAAATGCCTTCAATAAATAGTCAACGTTTTGAAAAAGAGTATGAAGAAGCAATAAGAAAAAATGAACTAGCATGCTTGATTGGAAAATACAGAAATGCTGTAGCAAGTCATGTACAAGTTAAAGAAAAGAATGACTCTATTGGAAATGAATATGAAATTGAATAAAAATGGGGGCTGGGTTTATATTACCCAGCCTCCATTTGGCGATATAACTTGACCTGTTATATAGTCTGCATCATCACTAGCAAGAAAGTAAGCAAGGTTGGAAATATCTTCTGTTGATCCTATTCTTTCTAGTGGAATCTGAGAGCGAATATCATCAAATTCTTCTACAGTGTAATCGCTTACCATATCAGTCATCACAATACCAGGAGCAATGCAATTAACACGAATATTGCTAGGTCCTACTTCTTTTGCCAAAGCTTTTGTAAAACCTATAATTGCAGCTTTTGAAGCTGAATAAGCAACTTCATTTGAAGCACCAACCAATCCCCATACAGATGAAATATTTATTATTTTTCCTTCGTGTCTAGCAATCATTTGTGGTAGTACTGATTGAGTGCAAAAAAACGTTCCGTTAACATTTACACTAAAAATTCTGTTGAGTTCTTCTTCTGATAAATCTTGCAATAATCCTGTTGAAGATATACCAGCATTGTTTATAAGTATATCTATTTTTTTAAATTCACTTGTTGCATAGTCAATCATTTCTTGAACTTGTTTTTTGTTTGAAATGTCTGCTTTAAATATTTTAACATTATTATATTTTTCTGAAAGTTTATATGCTGCTTCTTCTGATTTTGAGTAATTTAATATCACATTGTACCCATTATCTGCAAATTTTTGTACAATTGACTTTCCAATTCCTCTTGAACCACCTGTAACCAATACTGTTTTCATTTTATCACTCCTTAAAAATAAAAGGTCGGCACACAAGATGCTGACCTGAAATGTTCTATTGTTCTTTTACTTTTCTTTTGAATTCACCATTAAAAATTTTAGGAATAAAGGTTACAATCTTATAGAAAGTAATCTTAATCTTTTTAGCCAATATATAAGATTTTTTCAACCTTGGAACTTCAAGTGCTGTTGGCTCTACTTTTGCAACTGTTACTTCTTCTTTTGAGATAGGCATTGAATAGTTTTTAGTTTGATTATTATCCCAATTGTTATTTCCATCTCTAAAGCAGAAATTTATACTATCATTTGAAATTAAATTTATTTCAGTTTCATATGTAGAATCATCCACTTTATCTAGTTTTATTTCTTGTAGGTTTTCCCAAAGTAGTCCAAAACCATAATGCACATATATTTCATTAGAACCATCATTAACTAAATCACCTTTGTAGATTAGTTTCGCAGTTCTTCCTTCTACTAGTTTTTCTGTATCAAAATAAACCTTTTCTTCTTTTGGCATTTGTTCCCACTCCTTATTTATCTTTTGCTATATGTTTTTTCTACAGTAATTATATATATAAAAAAAATAAACTGCAATACTTATATAAAAATTTTTTTCGATAATGTAGAAAATTGTAGTTATAAGTTGCATTTTATGTAATCTTGTGCTAAAATTAAAACGGTGAGATTTAGAGTAGTTTGGAGGTAATAAGTAATTATGAATCAAATTTTATATAATACTACAAATACTACAGATAAAAATAAAGTTGTAGTTTTTGTCCTAATTGTGTTGGTATGCGTTATAGTGTGTATATCAACATTGTTTGCTGCTATAAACCTAAAAAATACTAAGATATTTAATAATGTTTTTATATCTGGCGTAAATGTTAGTGGCAAAACTGTGGATGAAGCTCGTAGTTTATTAGAAGAAGAAATAGATAAATACAAAGATAAAGAAATCACCTTAAAGTTAGATGAAAGTGAATATAGTGTAAATGTTAGTGAGTTGGGATTTGATGCTGTTAATGTAGAAAAAGCATTAGAAGAAGCTTACAATTATGGCAGAAGTGGCACCTTTATTCAAAATAATTACACAATATTGTTAAGTAACTTTAGAAATAAAGAAGTTGAGTTAGAGTACTCATTAGATGACGAAGTTTATGATGAGCTTGTAGCAAGAATAACAAGTGCAAATGAAAAAGTATCTTCTGATGATTCTTATGAAATATCAGGAGACAGCATTATAGTTGTAAAAGGTCAAGATGGTCTTAAAATTGATAGTGATATGCTAGAGAAGTGCATAGTAATAGCTGCAACGACAGATAGCAATGTAATAGATATTCCAGTATCAGAATCTACATCTGGTAAATTAGATCTTGATAAAATATATGGTGAAGTACACGTTTTACCACAAGATGCTTCTTTTACATCCGGAGAAAATTTTGAAGTAATTATTGATAAGACTGGCGTTGATTTTGATATTGATTCTGCAAAAGAAGAATATAAGAATCTTAAAGCAGGAGAAACAATGAAGATAGCATTAAGAGTTGTAGAACCAAAAGTAAAAGTAGCTGATTTGGATAAACAACTTTTCAAAGATGTTTTAGCAACCTATTCTACGACTTACGACGTAACAGAAAAAAATAGGGTTAAAAATTTACAAACAGCATCTGACAGATGTAATGGAACAATAGTTTATCCAGGAGAGGAATTTTCATTCCATAAAACGATAGGCACAAGAACTATTGCAAACGGATATGCTTCTGCTCATTCATTTGCGGGTGGAAAAGTTGTTAATACTGTTGGAGGAGGCATATGTCAAGTTTCATCAACGTTGTATAATATAGTATTAAATGCAGATTTAGAAGTTGTTGAAAGAAAGGCACATGGAATGTATGTTAAATATGCTGAACCAAGTGTTGATGCTACAATTTCAGAGGGGGCAATAGACTTTAGATTTAAAAATAATAGAAGTTATCCTATAATGATTGTTTCAGAAATGAAAGATGGAACATTGACTATGAGCATTTTAGGAATAAAAGAAAAGACTGATAAAATAATTGAGATAGAATCTGTAACACTTGAGACGTTGCCATATACAACTATAAGAGAAAATGATTCAACTATGTTAAAGGGCACAACAAAAGTTGTTCAAGAACCAGTGGATGGTTACATATCTGAAGCATACAGAATAGAGAAAGATGCAAATGGCAATATAGTTTCAAGGACTTTGATTTCTAAAGATAAATATATTCCAACAAATGAAATAATAAAAGTTGGAACAAAAGTTATAGAAGAAAAACCTCCTGTTTCAGAACCAGATCCAATTCCAGAGCCAACTGAGGATGAAAAAGAACCAGAAAGAGAGTTGCCTCCAGGATGGGATTCTCCAGAAAGTCCTTATGGAAATTAGAATAGTATAATAAATTAACAAAGAAGCTCCTTCAATCATTTGAAGAAGCTTCTTTGAGTACGTAGAAAAGTTTGTGTAAACTAGCACAATCCTTTCTATGTAAAGAATCAAAAATT